>JBLIFI010000238.1:0-7562 GCA_047633715.1 Flammeovirgaceae bacterium | reverse complement strand
GCCCGAGGTGCAGGAACACTCATGGTAGCAGGTACTGACACGCAAATGCATAATTTCATTTATATGGCAGGAGCGGAAAATGCAGTTACTGATTTCAAAGATTTCAAACCACTCACTCCAGAAGCACTTTTACAGGCAAACCCTGATGCTATTCTCCTATTCTCTAGCGGATTGGAAAGCTTGGAAGGCACAGAAGGTTTGATGCAAATCCCTGGAATCTCGGAAACCAACGCAGGAAAAAACAAGAAATTCATTGCGATGGATGGCGCACTAATTTCAGGTTTCGGACCACGATTGGGGCAAGGACTTAAGCAAATGGTAGAAGCATTGCAGGAAAACAAGGAAGTTTAATTGAGCATAAAAAACACGTTTACAAGAACGTTTCCTTGTTGCCTGAGAAATGCAACAGCTTCAATCTGAGAAATAAAAAACAGTCTAATTGCTTATAGTATGAACAAATCGGTCATTATATTTTCACTTATTTTGGCTCTGCCAATCTTGCTTGTGCTTTCTATGGCAACAGGTGCAATGGATTTGAAAGTGAGTGAGATTATACAAATACTTGCTTACAAGGCAAATATCTCATTCAACAATTTTGAACCTTCGAGTATTCAGAATGCCATTGTATGGGATATTCGCTTACCAAGGGTTTTTATGAGTATGCTGGTGGGCGCAAGTTTGGGGATTTGCGGAACTGCCATGCAGGGCTTATTCCGTAATCATTTGGCAGACCCATCTATTGTAGGAATTTCGGCTGGAGCCGCACTTTTTGCCAGTCTCACTATTGTATTAGGAGGTTCATTTTTTTCGGCTACTTGGTTGGGAGTTTCTGCACTCTCTTTCGCCTCATTTACGGGAGCAGTACTCGCAACTATTCTGGTATTTACCATCTCCCAAGAAAAACGAGGGACAAATGTATCAACTATGCTTTTGGCAGGAATCGCCATTAATTCGTTGGCAGGAGCTTGCATGGGTGTTCTCACTTATTTGGCAGACGATGCACAACTCCGCTCACTCACTTTCTGGACTTTGGGAAGCCTTGGCGGAAGTAATTGGTTGAGTGTAACAATCTTGGCTCTAGTAACAGTTTCATCAGTCATTTTCTTATCTCGACTTTACAAACCGTTCAATGCATTGGCTTTGGGCGAGCGAGAAGCTGTGAACTTAGGGATTTCCGTAGAAAAACTAAAAATTCAAGTGGTTGCTTTCACAGCACTTTCCATTGGTTCGGCTGTGGCATTTTGTGGTATGATTGGATTTGTCGGATTGGTAGTGCCTCATATATTAAGGTTGTTCGGAGGTTCAGATCATCGATTTCTTTTACCAGCATCGGCATTGGGCGGAGCATTACTGTTGGGTTTGGCAGATACCGCTTCCCGAACTGTAGCCTCTCCTGCCGAATTGCCCATCGGAATTATTACTTCGTTGGTGGGCGCACCCATTTTCCTTTGGCTGATTTATAGGAAAAGGTAATTGATTAACATGGAAGTAGATGGATTTGAAAAGAAAGACGGAAAGCTGAAACTACTGCTTAAAATGACTCACAACCTGGAAAACTTAGACTAATAATTATGCTAACTGTAGAAAACATATCTTATCGAATTGGCAAGAAAGAAATTTTGCACAAGGTTGATTTCATGGCAAAAGCGGGTGAAATGATTGGAGTTTTAGGCTCAAATGGCGCAGGAAAATCGAGCTTACTGAAACTTATCACAAAAGAAAATACGCTTTCTGATGGAAGTATTTACTGGAAAAACAGAAAAGTAGAGGATTATAATGTGAAGGAAATGGCTTTGGAGCGAGCGATTCTGACTCAACAAACTCATATTAGTAATGATTTTCCCGTTCCTGAAGTTGTGATGATGGGCAGATATGTCCATTTCAAATCGCTTCCGCAATTAGTAGATTATAATGCGGTGGAACAAGCAATGCTCCAAACCAAAATTGCCAAATTCAGCGACAGACAATACCAAACACTTTCGGGAGGAGAACAACAACGCGTACAGTTAGCAAGAACATTGGCACAGATTGATGAAGGAAATGTGCAAGGTTCAAAACTGTTTTTATTGGATGAGCCTCTGAATAACCTTGATATTAAACACCAACACCAATGCTTGCAACTAGCAAGAAATTTTGCACGCATGGGCAATGTGGTTCTAATTGTAATGCATGATATTAATCTTGCTTCATTCTATACAGATAAAATAGTATTGCTTAACAATGGGGAAATGCAACATTTCGGCTCGCCAGCAGAAGTGCTCACGGAGCAACATCTCAGGCAAGCCTACGATTTTCCAGTAAGCATTCAGCAACATCCATTTAGCAAATGCCCAATTGCCTTTTTCGGGCAAGCAGAAACTCTGAACTGATTTTGACTATAAAAGGAAAGAAAATTCAAATTGACATATTTCTAATTACTCATAAGCACATTTGTGCATAAACTCAAAAACAATGATAACAGTAGAACATACTTTGCAACAACAATGGGAAAGTCTTAAGAAGGAAACCCCAAGTATAAGAATCAGAAATGCCGCTAAAGAATTAGGCGTAAGTGAAGTGGAGTTATTGGCAACTGAATGTGGTGAAAATGTAGTCAGATTAAGACCAGAATTTGCCAATATCTTGAAAGAAGTGGAAAAATTCGGAAAAGTAATGGCACTCACAAGAAATGAATTTGCTGTTCATGAAAGAAAAGGTGTTTATTTGAATTCACATTTAGATAACCCACATGTAGGAATGTTTGTGGGCGAGGATATTGATTTGCGTATTTTCTTAAATAATTGGGATTCGGTGTTTGCAGTTAGGCAAGAAACCAAAGCGGGCGAGAGGTTCAGCCTTCAGTTTTTTAGTAAAAGTGGAGAGGCTACGCACAAGATTTTCCTACTTCCACAATCCAACTATCAACTATTTGAGGAATTGACGGAGAAATTCATAGACCAAAACCAATTCAGAACCCAAGAAGTAACTCCACCGAAACCTGCTGAAGCAGAATTGCCCGATTCGGACATAGATTTGGCGAGTTTTCAAAAAGGCTGGGTAAACTTGAAAGACACACACCATTTCTTCGGATTAGTGAAAAAACATAAAGTTGGGAGAATGCAAGCTTTGAGATTGGCTCCTGAAGGAAATTATGCTGTAAAGGTCAGACCAGTTGCTTTCAGAAAATGTATAGAGTTAGCTTCCCAAACAGAAACTCCGATTATGGTTTTTGTGGGAAATGGTAATATGATTCAGATACACACAGGCAAAGTCAACAAAATAGTGGATGCCATGGGTTGGTTTAATATCATGGACCCTGATTTTAACCTACATTTGAACCAAGAGGAAATTGCTCATGCTTGGATTGTCCGAAAACCTACTACCGATGGTTTGGTTACTGCTTTAGAATGCTACGATTCTGAAGGTAAGCAAATTGTGCAACTCTTTGGTAAGAGAAAACCGGGGATTCCAGAACTAGATGCTTGGAAGGAAATCACTAGAGAAGTGGAATCAATGAACTCATTATAATAAGTAGAGTTTTCATAAACTAAAAGACTGTCATAATGTTACCAAAAAGCCATTTTGTCATGTATGAATGACAAAATGGCTTTTGCTGTTTTACATTAAACACCATTTTTTATATGTATGGAGAGAGTTATTTTCTTGGAATAATTCAATAAATTGATTTTTCATTGTATTTTTAGATGATAGTTTAAAATATTTGTTATGCACGCATAACATTTTGCATATTCTTTGCGACCTTTGTACTCAGTAATCAATCATTATTTTAATTTTAAATTGCATTGACATGGAAGATTTGTTTAAAAAATTCATTTACACTGGTGTTGGACTTGTTTCTTTAACTGCTGACAAATTTCAGAAAGCTGTTGACCAATTGGTTGACGAGAAGAAAATCTCAAGTGATGAGGGAAAGAAAGTTGTTGATGACTTAATCAAAGACACTGAGTCTAAAAAAGACGAGTTCGAAGGACAATTAAAAAAAATTGTTGAGGACATAGTTTCAAAATTCAAAGTTGCTAAAAACTCTGACGTAGAGGATTTGCAAGCAAGAGTTGAGGCTTTGGAAACAGAAGCTGGTGTTGTTAAAACAACTACTCCTGTGAGAAAAGCGGCTGCTCCTAAGAAAAAAGCTCCAGTAGCTTAATTTCTAGAACAAGTAGATAATTTGAACGCCAAGCCTGAAAAGGTTTGGCGTTTTTTGTTTTGGGGAACGAGCTTACCGACATTTTTCACCCTAATTTTTCAAATTCTGTATTTAATTAAAAATTTGATAATCAAAACTTTAACTAGTGAATCATTATCTAAATTTCTACTATTATAGAATTTGCTAATACGAGATGCAAGTGTGGACGCTTGCACTAGCCGCAAGGCTGGCGCAGGTTCTCTGAACCTGTGCCGAACAATGGAAATCAGTCTCTGACCGGGGCACGCTGACTGAAGTTTGTATAATAGTAGATACTTAGGAGTTGATGCACTAGGTAAAATAGCTTTTAGTAAATTGTATTAAGAATTTGGAAAATGGAGTTGAAAGAAACAATTAGCATTTTAACATAGAGAGTTTAAGTATTTTTCCACGAAATGAACAAAATTTAGCTTATTTGTCCACAGCCAAGGTTCTTTGTTGCTTTTCGTTCAAGGAAAAAGTAACTATTGATTCGTGTTAAACTAAATGATAATCAGATGGTTAAGTGCTATGTAGAAAAATAAGCGATTTGTGTTTTAAGGGTGGGAAATATCAAATTTTTAGCATTATGAAAAAAACTATTTTATTGAAAGGTTTCCCGATTCTTTCATTTTCGAATTCGTTTACTCAAATAAATTGCCTTCTGAGTTTGCCTTTGAAGAACATATATCGAGAATCTCAATTTCTGACTCGGAAAGCCTGTAATACATTCTGTAATCTAATGGCAATGCAATGGAGCAGACATTAGGCTTGTTGCTTTTTCTGCCAATTTCAGGATGTTGTTGCAGTTTTGCGCATACCTCAAATACAGAGTCGTACAGGTTCCTTGCACTTTTGTCGGAACGGTAATTTCTTGCTTGTTCAATCTGTTGTGAGAGTTCATCAAGAAAGAAATCCATCAACTATTATTTCTCGAATCATGTCTCAGTTCTTTTCTTGAATTCACTCATATTCATAGCTTCCCCATTTTCAATTTGGGAGATTGAATGGTTGAGTCTTTTATGTTGCTCTTCGGACAGAATCTCTTCTTTATTCTCCAATACTTCAAAACGTAAATTTTGCAATAATTGGGTAAAAAAAGATACTTGATTTTCAGGGACTTCCACAGTAAACCTTTTCATAATTATAAATTTTGTGGGGAATAATACTATCCTAAATATAACTAAAATCCGTCAGAAAAGAGGGAATACGCACTTTGGAAAGGTCAAACTAACTCTTCATCAGTTTCTTCAACTCCCCAACAGTCAAATACTTCTTTTTTCTGTGAATCATGGCATGGCAGTTTGGGCAAACGGGAATTAAATCTTTTTAATCATCAAAATTTTCATTAAATAGCATACTCGTTATTAGTATAATAAGGAATTCTCTCTAATAAATAAGCACAATGGATTTAATTACAAGTTTGACTCTTGGAGTAGCTACTGGAATTGCAAAAGGCATTTGGAAAGTTTGGTCTGGAGATGATAAAGACTCTAATGCGATTGGTCAAATCGTAATAGGTGTTTTGAGTGGAGGTTCTAAGGATATTCTTAATGAGCGAATTTCTACAAGAAAATTTCAAGAAATCTCAGATAAAATTGCCATTAGTTTACTACCAATTTTCAAGTCAGTTGGAAATGAAGTTACAGAAGAAAGAAAAGTAGTTATATCTGAACTTGCTAATCAAGCAATTGCAAATTCCAGCATATCAGCAGAATTACTGCTTTCCAAAAATCTAGTTCCAAAAGAGATTGAAGCGCTATTTATACAGAACGCCTACTACCCAAACCAAGAGAATCCAAGAACAAATTTTACCGAACAAGAAGAACGATTATTCAAAAGAGTAATCTCTAGTTCAGCAGAATATATCGTTGACATTGCTACTGAACTACCCAGTTTCAACGAGAAAACATTCGCCAAGCTTCTTGATAACGATGATTCCATAATCCATACGGTTGACAAAATTCTTGAAGAAGTTAAGAAGATGAGAGTCGGGATGGAGGATTCAAATTCCATAAATCAAGAATTTGAAGAAGATTACAGAAAAGAAGTGATTCGAAAACTCGATGAATTGCAACTATTTGGGGTAGATATTTCAGATGCAAGTAAAAAATACAGGCTTGAAACCGCTTATGTCCGCCTATCTGTAGAATATAATAAGCATTCCAAAGATAGTGAGAGCGAGATAATGACAATTGATGAGTTAATTGGAAAAGGCAATTGTATTCTTTTGCGTGGGAATGCAGGTTCAGGAAAAACAACTCTAATGAAATGGATAGCAGTACAAACTGCTGGTTTTAGGTTAGACAAAGAACTGCTGTCAGCTTGGAATGAAAGCGTCCCATTCTACATTAAACTGAGAGAATTTGCAGACAAAACCCTTCCCACACCGAATGAATTTCCTAAGCTACTCTCTAATATAATAGCAGAAGATATGCCCAAGCGCTGGGTAACTCAATTACTCAAAAAAGGATTAGTAACCATATTGGTAGATGGAATAGACGAAATCTCAGAAGATAAAAGAGAAGATATCAAGAACTGGATTGGAGACATCCAAAGCCGTTATCCTAATAACAAGTGGGTAGTGACTTCTCGTCCTTATGCGGCTAACAAAGGTTGGTTAACCGATTTAAGCTTTATAGATGCTGACTTACAGAGTATGAATATCAGAGATATTGAAAATTTTGTAGACCATTGGCATGATTCGGTAAAAGAAAAAGAAGATGAGCCAGAAAAAAAACAAGAGCTAACTGAATTAAGTGAGAAGCTGAAATCAAAACTCAAAGAACTCAAGAACCTCAGAAAATTAGCCACAAACCCTTTATTGTGCGCCATGATTTGCGCTTTGCACAGAGAGCGACTTTCCGAAATACCTTCCGATAGAGTAAAACTTTACGAAGCATGTATAGATATGTTTTTCAGAAGAGATACAGAAAGAAAAGTGGATTTGAAAGACTACCCAGTTCTTGGAGATAGACAGAAAATTGCTTTACTCTCTGATTTGGCTTACTACCTAATAAAAAACAATTGGTCTGAAATAGATGTGGACAAAGCTGATAAAAAGCTTCAGAAGAGTCTCAATTCTTTGAATAAAATACCTGAAAATGTAGATGGTGCGCTTGTTAGAAAGTTTTTCGTAGAAAGGAGTGGGATTTTACGAGAACCTACTGTCGGAAAGATAGATTTTCCACACAGAACATTCGAGGAGTTCTTTGCAGCGAAAGCCATTCGATATGAAGAAGATTTTGGGTTACTACTTGAAAAAGCAACAAATGACCAATGGAGAGAAGTAATACAGTTAGTTTGTGGTATTACAACACCAAAACATGCGTATGATATTGTAAAAAAACTCATCAGAATTGGAGATGAGAATGCGGAAGAAAGAGTTTCTCTTCATCTT
>JBLIFI010000237.1:0-7608 GCA_047633715.1 Flammeovirgaceae bacterium | reverse complement strand
GTTCGGTTTCGGTATTGTCCGCCACCAATTGAGAATTTATCGCATTTGTATTCTTCCACCTCGTTCTCTTTCACAGCAAAAACAGACATTTTTGCCCCAGAATAAACCACTTTCTTGTTCGGGTAGTCAATTCTAAGAAGTACCAAATCCATACCATCTCTGGAAGTGCCCAATCCGTTTACGCCCTGACCCAACATATCTTCTACAGACTGATTTAGCTGATTTAGAATTTCGCTAGGAGAAGTAACATTCTTTGTATCAACAATTTGAGTCAGCAAAGAAGAACCAATTACTGACATGAGCGCACCAGGAACGCCATGCCCCGTACAATCTGCCACCACTAAATAGCAATAGCCATTCAGGTTTGCCAGCCAATAGAAATCTCCACTTACAATATCTCTTGGTTTGTAGAACACAAAATGTTCTTTCGGGAGATATTTTCCCATATTACTTTGTGTCGGGAGAATGGAGTTCTGAATCCGTTGTGCATACTGAATGCTATTCTTAATATTCCGATTCGTTTTGGAAAGCTCGGTAACCGCACTTCTTAGCTGGTCAGAACCCTCTTTTAACTTATCTCTTTGCGCCTCAATTTCATGACTTTGTTGCACTACCTCGGCAGTTCGTAATTTAACCTGCACTTCCAAATCTTCTTTTTGCTGTTCTGCAATTAGCTTTTTCTCCTCCTCTTGCTCTCTTTTCAGAACCTCCTGCTCTAATTTCTGATTGGCAATAGTAGATTTCATCGTATTGATTCTATCGGCAAGGGCAATTGAGAGCAGAATTACCTCAATAGCAGAACCAATTTGTGCGGAATAAAGCGTGGCAAAATTATTGGGTAACACACCTATTGATCGAAGCGCTTGGGCAAACATTCCGCCCAAAAAAGCAACCCAGGCAATCAAGAAAAAACGAGCAGGTTTGAACCCTTTACTCAACCCGATTACCCCAGCCACAATTGCCATAATGATTTCCAGCAAGCCCAAGCCAATTACTACCTTAGAAACAATGGCATAAGGAAGCAAAAATACTAGAAAACAGATTGTTAAAGAGATGAATTGGAAAACCAGCATAATACGATTTGCTAACTTGCTAAACCGTTTCATGTCAAGGAAATTCCGTGTGAAATTCATCAGGGTAAAACCCATGAGCGCAATGAAAAACGGAATTGCTTTGGTGTTCCAGTAAGGTGAATTGCGCCACAAAAATTCGTAACCCAATCCATTGAAAGTGAACTGAAAAAGCCCAATGGCGGAAATAATCAGTACATAATAGATATAGTTTTTGTCTCGGAGGGTGAAGAAGAGAAACAGATTATAAAGCATCATTACCAACACAACTCCATAATAAAGCCCCAAACCACCATAGCTTTTAGTATTGTTCTCTAAAAAAGCCTGAGTTTTCCATAGTCTGATGGGCAAATCTACAGAACTCGTACTTCGGACTCGGAAATAATAAGTGAATGTGCTTGCTCCTTTTAACTCAATTGGGAAAATGAAATTTCGATGATTGATTTCTCTTGCACCAAAAGGGAGGAAATCGCCTGCTAAAGTCTGTTGTACATCTCCAGAATCGCTCACGGCAAACATTTCTACCGAATCCAACAAAGGATATTCTACCTCAAACCACCATTGCTCGTCTAAATCGGGAGTGGTGGAGAAAGTAAACCTGAACCAAACGGCACTTTCTGTAAAACCAAGGTTCTTTTTGTGAGGAGCGAACAACGCATTATAAGACTCAGAACTGGCTGACTCAAAATCGAGAGTGCGGGAAGTATCAATAAAATGCTCTATATAAGGCAGTAAAACAATATTATCTGTACTGTTTTCTAGCAGAAATGGCTTAGAAGACTTTTGGATTTGAGCCGAAAGGTTTGGCAATCCAAAAAGCAAACAGAATAGTAGTATAAAATATCTCCGTACAGAATTCAATTCTCGAGTTGGTTAGGTCATGGTTGTGAAAGGTTAAATGTAGGGAATATCTTTTGAAGTGAAGTCAAATAGGCAAAAATTTTACTGATGTCATATCAAAAAAAGAAGCTTTTAGAATTTATTTACGAACAAACCGTTTTCAAACCCTTTGAAGATTATTGCAGAGAGGTTTATACTAAATTAGGTAACTTTGTGTAATTATTCTTCTGGAAACTCTTCCCACAAACCCAACTACTCCAAATGCAATATACAGTTCCGTTCTATACCGATGCCTATGAAGGGTTTGCCCACACTCATGGCTTCCTCCGCCTTCGGAAAAATGGTTTTTTTGTAGAATACCAAACCAAAGATGCCGTTTTCGGAATGGTGAAGACTGCGGTAAAAACCACTAACCTACCTTTCGAAGAAGTGGTGGCGATTCAATATAAATCTAATTGGTTCAGAACTATTATTCTGTTGAGCACTTCTTCCTTTACCATAGCCGAGGCAATGGGCGCAACAGGTAGCTTCGATGCCAAACTCTACATTAAAAGGAAGCACAAAAAAATTGCCGAAGATTTTGTGGAGCAAGCCCAAATCATGATTTCAGAATACCAAATCCAACAGCTAGATGCTCCTGATAGCGAGCAGGAAATACCACGCTTGGAAGAATAGTAGAATTGAGTTTAGTTGGCAAGCTTCACTAGTTTTTCTATTTTGGTTGGATTTTATGAATTGAGTATTTATGCTAGAAAGTTAGTTTCTCGAAAATTGAAAATCACTTCTCAAGAGTATTCCGCATTGGTGCGCCCCGCCAACTTTCGGGCAACTCCAACAAAACTCATAAAGCGATTCAAGTAGTATGAAACCTCTTCATTCTTGCTAACTTTTCAGTAAAAGCCCCAAACTTGAATGCGGTTTTGAAATGGGATTTTTGTGAAATTAGTTAGCTTTAGGTGGTCAAAATATACGTAACAGTTATGTATATAGACAAACTCTAAAACCTGAAAAACGATATGACATACATAATGATTGACATAGAAAGTGATGGCCCAATTCCAAGCGATTACTCCATGATTTCTTTTGGTGCTGTGATTGTAGATGACGCATTGGATAAGACATTTTACGGAAAACTAAAACCAATTTCGGAAAACTGGATACCCGAAGCTTTAGCTATTTCTGGTCATAAAAGAGAGGAAACTCTTACGTTTGAAAACCCGAAAACTGTCATGGAAAATTTTTCTGATTGGATTGAGGAGAATTGTAAAGACAGACCTATTTTCATTAGTGACAATAATGGATTTGATTGGATGTTTGTTTGCTGGTATTTCCATCATTTCATAGGCAAAAACCCTTTTGGTTATAGTTCCCAAAATTTAGGAAGCCTATACAAAGGGCTTATAAAAGACACTTTTAAAAACTTCAAACATTTAAAAGTCACAGAACATACTCACCACCCTGTAGATGATGCAAAAGGAAATGCCGAGGCACTTTTGACTATGAAAAAAGAGTTGGGATTGAAGATCAAATTATAAGAATGTTCAGGGCTTTTTCATAAAAACGGCATGCTTAATTTGTAGAGATTAAAATTATCGGTAGTGTTCGACTATGGTATGAAAACCAGAAAATGCAGATTTAGATTTACAGAATCTTACTCTACGCTCCAAATAAGCACTTCAAGTGGTTCAATAAATCCGAAAAACACCTTTCATATTTTAATCGAGCACTACCAAAAGATAGGTATCTCCTTATCAGTAGGCAATCTATGAAATGCGAAAACTCTAGCAATCTGAGTTTTGAAAAATTGAGTTTCCAATAATTTAATCACGATGCCCCCAATGAACATTGGTAAGTGTGTAGTGAAAAACTTCATCTTCACTTTGGGTAATAGTCAAATTGAATGAGCGCATGCCTTCTACTCCCAAAGTTTGAACCTCTGCTGACAAGTTTTGTGGGATTTCCATACCTTCTTTTACATTTTCTGAAATGGGAACGGCAATTACAAATACTTTATCTGTTTTAGGGATTTTGAAGTGTTCATGATTCCCATACTTTTCTATCTCTATTACTTTTACAATTTCTAAAACTTTAGATTTCGGACTCACTTCCGCCACTATGAGTTTAAAACCTCCCTCATTCTGCACACCACTCATTACTTTAATGGTTTGAGTTTGAGCGAGTGCGTTTGGAATTATAACCAGAAAGAGAAAAGAATAGAGAAGGTGTTTCATGTTTTTGTTTTTTTTCGAAGAATTAAATCTTAGGAACGGAAATTAAATAAGATGCTACTTTCTCTTGTTTCTTTTTGGGCTATTCTTCGTTAAAAAAATTTGCCGTAGCGGTGCTATGCCAAACTTTTTTGCCTAAACTAGCCTCAAAAATAAACTGCGACAAAACACGCATTTATTTATTCCCCGTTCCTTAGCGGACATGACAACCTTCCATAGGTAATTATTTGCCATGTGAAATACTAGATAATAAATTTAGCATATTTTTTTTACTTTATTGCTAATTACCCTTTGAGGTTTGAGTGGGAATTATGATATTTGCAACCTTGAAATAAAAAACGATACTACAATGTCTAAAATTTGTGATATATCTGGCAAAAGACCTAGGTCAGGAAATAATGTTTCCCACGCCAAGAACAAAACAAAGCGTAAGTTCATGCCTAACTTACATAAGAAGAAATTCTACATTCCAGAGGAAGATAAATTCATTACTCTGAAAGTTTGTACTAATGTTTTAAAAACCATTAATAAGAAAGGAATTTCTGCGGTTTTGAAAGATGCTAGAAAAAACGGTGTTAACGTATAAATTAGTTTGAATCATGGCGAAGAAAGGAAACAGAGTACAAGTAATTTTGGAATGCACAGAACATAAAGAGTCTGGCTTGCCTGGAACTTCTAGATATATTTCTATGAAGAACCGAAAAAACACAACAGATAGATTGGAGTTGAAGAAATACAACCCAATTATGAGAAAGCATACTGTCCACAGAGAAATTAAATAATTATGGCAAAGAAAGTAGTTGCAACCCTGAAAAAAGAAGGTGGAGTAAAATACGCCAAAGTAATAAGAGCCATCAAGTCTGAAACGACTGGAGCTTATACTTTCAAAGAAGAAATTGTTCCTGAAAATCAGGTAAAGGAAATCATGAAGAAGTAATTTTCTTTCAAGATTTAGACAAAATTGATGAACCCTGCATTTTTGTAGGGTTTTTTTGTATCTTGTTTTATAAAATAGTCTGCTATAATACGCCATTTGCAAACTATTTGTCGGCATAAATCAAATTGAAAATGCGTTTTTCAAATTTTTTCAAGAAAAAGGAAAACAAAGAAACCTTAGATAAGGGTTTAGAAAAAACTAATCAAAATTTCTTTTCGAAATTAGGAAAGGCAATTGTAGGTAAATCCACAGTAGATGAAGAAGTGTTGGATGAACTGGAAGAAATTCTCGTAACTTCCGATGTTGGAGTAGATACCACATTGAAGATAATCCAGCGAATTGAAGAGAGAGTCGCTCGTGATAAATATGTCAATACCTCTCAGTTAGATAAGATTTTGAGGGAGGAAATAGCGGGTTTACTTGCCGAGAACAAAACAGAAGACGTAAGCGGCTATGAAATTCCAGCTGGTATAAAGCCGTATGTAATTATGGTTGTGGGCGTAAATGGAGTAGGAAAAACTACCACAATCGGTAAACTTTCTGCTCAATTTGTAAAACAAGGCAAAAAAGTAGTGCTTGGTGCTGGAGACACATTTCGTGCAGCTGCTGTTGACCAACTCAAAATTTGGGGCGAAAGAGTAGGAGCAGAGGTTGTTTCCAAAGGAATGAATGTGCAACCTGCCACAGTTGCTTTCGAGGCAGTTCAGAAAGGAACTGAAATGGGTGCCGATGTTATTATTATAGATACTGCTGGGCGTTTGCAAACCAAGGTAAGTTTGATGAATGAACTTACTAAGATTAAAAAAGTAATGACCAAATTTATTCCCGATGCACCTCACGAAGTCTTGCTTGTTTTAGATGGAAGCACGGGACAAAATGCAGTTGTGCAGGCTAGGGAATTTACAAAGGCTACAGAAGTTACGGCTATGGCAATTACCAAATTAGACGGAACGGCAAAAGGTGGTGTGATTATCGGGATTTCCGATGAATTCAAAATCCCCGTAAAATATATTGGTGTTGGCGAAGGCGTGGAAGACTTACAGCCATTCAATAAAACAGAATTTGTAGATTCATTCTTTAAGAAAGCGCTTTAAGTTAAAACGGCCTGTTTTTATTGCTATACTATTTCCAAATTCAACAAGAACCAAACTGAAAATTATATGTCTAGAAAAATATTCGCAATCCTCATTCCTTTCTTGATTTTAAGTGCTTCTGGCTTTGCCCAAAAAGTAGGCGATAAAGCAAGAGGGAAAGCATCTTATTATCATTCTAAATTCAACGGTAAAAAGACGGCAAGTGGGGAGATTTATTCTGCTTCTAAAATGACTTGTGCGCATAGAACCTTGCCTTATGGAACGATGCTAAAGGTTACAAATCGTAAAAATCAGAAAGCGGTTATTGTTAAAGTGAACGACCGAGGTCCATTCGCCAAAGGCAGAATTGTGGATTTGTCTTTCAAAGCAGCCTCTAAAATTGATATGATTAGAGACGGTATAGCTGATGTTGAAATTGAAATAGTTACCACTTCGACTGAAATCGAAGATGAGCCAATAGTTAAGAATACGCCTAAAAAGGAAGATCCAAAAGTAACTAAGAAGGACGAAAAAGATAAAACTGTTGATGTAATTAAGCAGACTGAAAAGAAAGTAAATGATGCAAAAGGCGTAGTTGGAGTTGTGAAAAAGATTTTTGGCTCTAAGAAGAATAAAAAAGAAGACGGTTCTAAAACAGTATCTACCACTTCTAAAAAGACAACTACTTCAACAACAACGACAAAGAAAACAGGCTCAAGTTCTACCACGCCAACCAAAACAGGAACGAGTAATGCCAGCAAGTTTGCATCTGGAAAAACGTATAGTGTTTGGGGAACAGAGATGAAACCACAAGGCTATGGCATTCAAATTGCCTCTTATGTTGATGTGGAAGATGCTATAAAAATTGGTAAAGAAGCACATGAATTGGGCTTACAACCTATCTTCATACAATCAGGTTGGGCAAATAAAAAGAAAGTTTACCGACTGATTTTTGGAGCGAGTGCAACTCCAAAAGAAGCTGGAAAGCAAATCGTGAAGGCAAAATCGAAGGGTTTCAATGGTGCTTTTGTGAAGAAACACCTTTAAATTTGAGATTTTAGAATTACGATGTACGATTTCAAAAAGGGCAATTTGAGGATGAATATTCCCAAATTGCCTTTTTTGCTTCATTACAAACTTAAACATAGCGCAAGCGTTCCCTCAATGCCGTCAACTTAAGGGAAATAGAGTTTCTAATTATTCTTTTTGCTCGAATTCAAATGTTGTTTTAAGACAGAATCAGTAAAAAACTATTTATACGTGACGACTCAGAGAGTCGTGGTACGAATTTAAACTGTACAGCGACTCTCCCGAGTCGTCAAGTTACCATGATAAAGTCACTAAGTTGACAGTATTGAGCGTCCGCTTGTGCCGAAGTATTCATAAAGTAGCCTTACCTCTTTCACACTAGCCAAATTTGTATCCTTTTCATCAACACATCTCCGCATCAGCAAATCAAC
>JBLIFI010000236.1:0-7647 GCA_047633715.1 Flammeovirgaceae bacterium | reverse complement strand
ATGAAGATATCTCCAGACAAGGAATTATTCGTTTCGGGTTGGTGGCAGAAAAGGATTATGAGAAATTGGAAAGCTTGACACACCAATTATTCGAGAGAGGAACGGAAATTGCTGCCAAAAAAGGGCTTATTTTGGTGGATACTAAATATGAATTTGGTAAATTCGAGAATGAAATCCATTTGATTGATGAGGTTCACACTCCAGACTCTTCCCGCTATTTTTACTCGGAAGGCTATGAAGGAAGACTTCAGAAAGGAGAAACTCAAAGACAACTTTCAAAAGAATTTGTGCGAGAATGGCTCATGGAAAATGGATTTCAAGGTAAAGAAAACCAGCAAATGCCCGAACTGCCCGATAGTTTTGTGAATCTCATTACTGAAAGATATATAGAACTTTACGAGAAAATTACGGGAGAAAAATTTCATAAGAAAGGAAATACAGGCAACTTAGCCGCAGAAATTGAGGTAGCGATAAGTAAAGCGACTGATGCGCTTTAGGAACGATAAAAAAAAGAAAAGTATTCAATAATATAATGCGCTTAAAATCTGACAAAAACTATGAGATATTCAATTGAGAAAAGCGAGAAATACACAAAATTCACGCTAGATGAAGACAAATTAGACACATTGATTGCCCCAAACCTGAAAACTGAATTCATTTCACTTTATCAGTCTGGTACAGCAAATCTTATTCTGGATTTATCTAATACAAAATATGTAGATTCTTCTGGATTGAGCGCATTGCTTACTGCACACAGGCAATCGAATCAGGCAGAAGGGCATTTAGTGTTGGTGGGAGTGAATGACCATGTAATGAAATTGCTGACAATATCAAAGTTGGATTCTGTTTTTGTTTGCCTTCCAACAGTAGAAGAAGCCGTGGATTCCGTATTTCTGCATGAAATAGAAAGAGATTTGAAAGCAGAGGGAAATCAATAAGTACTTCTTAAAGAATATAAAATGATTCAAGAATTTCATATAAAAAACTGTGGTCTGATAAAAGATGTTCAGCAAAAAAACACTGCCTCTATTAATCTTATTATTGGTGAAAATGATACAGGTAAAACCTTTATTTTAAAATCACTTTATGTTTTAGTTAAGTCTTTAGAAACATTTAATAGAGGAGATGCAAAACATAATTTCCGTCAATTGGTAAGTCGTAAGATTAAATGGACTTTTAATTTAGACAGAATAGGTGATTTGGTGAGTAAAGGTGGTGGGGATAAGCTTTCTATTGAAGCAAAAATAGATGAACAAAATATTTATACTTCTTTTACTTCGAGTGCAAATACAGAAGTAGGAGATATTACATCATTAGTGGATAATAGAGACGCTCAATCTGTTTTTATCCCAGCGAAGGAAGTACTGTCATTAAGTTCAATTATACGAACATCTAGAGAACGAGACTTGGTTTTTGGCTTCGATGATACTTATCTAGACTTAGTAAACGCAATAGATCCTGAGCCAATGAAAGGAAAGAACAAGGCTGATTTTGCCATGGTTCGAAAAATATTAGCCAACCTTTTAGGAGGTAAAGTTGAGCGAAAGGATAATCAATGGATTTTCAAGAAAGGCAATAAACAATTTACAATTTTCTCTACTGCCGAAGGGGTTAAGAAAATTGCAATAATTGATCGTTTAATAGGAAATAAAACACTTAGTAGTGGCTCAATTTTATTTATAGACGAACCTGAAGCAGTTCTTCATCCCAAAGCCATAGTAGATTTTTTAGATATCATTCAGCTATTATCAAACAGTGGTATTCAGGTATTTATGGCAACACATTCTTATTTCGTTATAAAAAAGCTACAACTGATTGCCGAAAAATCAAATATTAGTATTCCTGTAATTTCCTTAAAGAAAGAGCATGACACTGTTGAATATTTTGATTTATTAAATGGAATGCCTCCAAACCCAATTGTAGATGTTTCAGTAAGATTATATGAAGAGGAAATAAAACAACAGTTTGATGGCAATTAAAGAATATGAAGAGTCTGAAATGTCTTTTTCTTTTGATGAAAGTAATCTTTTACTACCAGAAGAAGCCGATTGGCAGACAAGATGGGAAGGAGTTAAAGTAGTAGATTTTATCTGGAAAAAATCAGATAAAAACCTTGTCATTATTGAGGTAAAAACCTCATCCCCAAACTTTACTTCAGAAAAAAACCAAGACAATCAAAGTAAATATATTCAAACTCTTTTTGAAAAATTTAATGCCTCAATTCATTCTTTAATGGGGCTGACTCTTGATAGGTCTAACTACTCTCGTTTTGAAAAACATCCAGTAATTCATTCTCTTGATACGCTAAAAAATGAAATAAACATTATACTTATTATTAAAACAGCAAAAGATGAATGGCTTCCAACTATTCAGGACGCAATTAACACAACATCACTCTTTCAGAATATTTGTAAAAGTGCAGGAGTGAAATTTAGTGTATTGAACCCTGAAAAAGCAAATAAATTATTAAAGATGAATATTACTCATAAGTAATGTAGTTAAAACATAGCTAAACTAATAAGCACGCTGTGCTATTTACTGCTTTTGCATCTATCTATAAATGAGACTGTTAAGGAACGGTAAATAGGAAAAAATTAAGATAAACTACTTATTAAGTGGACTTATACCTGTAGCATTCAACCCATAAACGCAAGTCTTATTTTAGAAGTCCCAGAGTTGTATTTTGGTCTTTTTTTTTAGAGCCATCCCCTTGGTATGCTGTTGGCTAATTCCAAAAAGAAAAAAACATACTACTATACATTTTTCATTTTCCTCGGATTTGAGAACTGGTTTACCAGTCCAACCGAGAACGGTCAAAACTGAGGTTCTGACAGGCACAGTTTTACTTTTATATAGTAGTATGAAAAAACACACATTAATTGTCTTAACTATTTGGTATTCAATACTAAAAAAAACTTGCGTTTAATGGGTTAATCCAAGCCTGATAATAATTAGTACAAAGCTTAACGCTACAAAAATAAAACATGTCAAACCCAATAGTAGAAGCATTAAAAGCACAAATAGGCAAATCAATGAAAGGTGTTTCCCCAGTTGGGCAATGGCTCAATGGAACCTTGTTGGCAATTGAAGAAGGCGAATTAACTGTCTCCATAAAAGTAAGAAAGGAAATGACCAACCCAATGGGGATTTTACACGGGGGAATGTCTGCATTGATTATGGATGAAGTGATTGGCGGAGGAGTGTATACGCTGAATCGAGATACTTTTTTCACTTCGGTAAATCTTTCGGTGGATTTTTTAAGTTCAATTCCGATGGGAGAAAATGTAATTGCGAAATGCCAAATAGTAAGAGCTGGGAAAACCATTGTGAATGCTGAGTGCCAACTTTTTACCGAAGACGATAAGCTAATTGCAAAAGGCATGTCAAACTTGATTCGGACTTTTAAACCAATAAAATAATTGACTGCTAATCAATTTCTTTATTGTAAACATAAAGAAAGGTTTTGCGTATTATCTAGTACAAATCTCTGTACATTAACTTATAGTTGTCAGTATTTTAGATTTGAAGATTGTAATTTTGGGCAAAACAATAAATGTGTTAACATGAAATATATTTACTCAACTCTTTTTTTAGTACTCTTACTATCATTTTCAGCCTTTAAAGCAAAATCGCAATGTGCCTACGATTTATCTAAAGAGGATATTGAAAATTCTATTTCGGGTTATCAGTATGTCAAATCGCTTAGAATTGACGGTAAGCGTGGCAGACTTCAAGCGTTGGAATACACAATTGTAATGAAAAAGGATAAGCAATATAAATTTGCTATTCGAACTCCCGAAGGCGATGCGAATGCCAATGGGATTGTGATGAAAATATATGAGAGACGCTCTAAACAAAGAGTGTTCACCAATTTTTCTTCTGGTGGCTTGGGGACTGATTTAACTTTTACTGCAAAGAAAACAGGATTGTATGACATCCGATTTTCTTTCAAAGGTTCAAAATCCTACTGTGGAATAGTGGTGTGCGGACAGCAGATGTGATAGAACTCCAAACGAAAAAAAGCAAAGAGCCAGGGAATTTAATTTCTCGGCTCTTTGCTTTTGCATAAACTTTAAAATTTAAAGACCTGCATGTCTTGTGTCTTTTGCACCTACATATCTCATAGAAAGGTAGGAGAATAATACTCCACCCGCAAAGCCCTCTACAAGTAAAAAAATACAAATGGTTACTGGAGTCAACCGATTGCCCATAATCGCATTCTCACTAATGTAAACCATAAATTCGGGGTTTATCATTGCCAAGTAGAAATATTGGAAAATCACATAGCCTACTACGCCAATCAATGTCGTTCGCATTCCCGTTAAGAAAGTTGGTAAATATTGATGGTCTTTCCTGCTATCATGAAATGCTTTTACAGAGAGATAGACGAATGTGCCGTGAATTAAGAAATTAAGAAATCTTAGGGCCATATTTTCATAAAGTCCTAAATATTTCATCACTAAAAAATAGATGATGAATCCTGCCAGCATAGAAAGTCCGTATTTTATTTCAGTTGTTTTCATAGTAGTATGTTGTTGCCAATATTTTCAATTATTTTAGGATAAAACATTTATAGTTAGTATTTGTTTAACATTTATGCATAAGAATTCAACAAATCAGAGATTAACTATTGCCATTGCAGGAGCTTCTGGGTTTATAGGAAGGTGGTTCATTGACACTTTCAAACACAAATTCAACATCATTGCCATCAGCCGAAGGGAGTTGGTAGAAGAAGAAAACTCTAGTGTGGAATGGCGTCAGGCAGATTTGTATTCGATAGGAAATACCATAAGTGCCATCGCTGGGGCGGATTTCGCTATTTATTTGGTGCACTCCATGATGCCTTCCACTCGATTAAATCAAGGTTCTTTTGAAGATACTGATTTGATTTTGGCTGACAATTTCTCTCGGGCTTGTGAAATCAATGACATTAAACAGATTTTGTATGTAGGAGGGATTTTACCTAACGATACGAATGACTTGTCGCCACATTTAAGAAGCAGATTGGAAGTTGAGCAAACGTTGGGAAGTCGGTCAACTCCACTTACAGCCATCAGAGCGGGAATTATTGTGGGACCAGGAGGTTCTTCATTTACAATTATAGAGAAATTGGTGCGCAGGCTTCCGATTATGGGTTGCCCAGAATGGACTCTTTCCAAAACACAGCCTATTTCATTGAGGAATATGTTGGAAATAATGTATTTCTGCATGGGAAATCCAACTGTGTATAACGAAGTGTTGGAGGTCGGTGGAGCGGAAGTGCTGACGTATAAAAAAATGATGCAAATTACTGCAGAGGTAATGGGAAAGAAAAGGAGAATTTTTGCCATGCCAGTTTTTCCCGTATGGCTATCTACATTTTGGGTAAGCAAATTTACTGACTCCAGCAGAACTTTTATTTCCCCTTTGGTGGAAAGCCTGAAACACGAAATGATTGCCGACTCGCATCCGATACTGAAAGAACTAAACTTGGATTATTTATCTTTTGAAGATTCCGTTCGAGATGCGCTGAATAACAAAGCTAGTATTCCACAACTCCCAAAGAAAATAAAGGACTCCGCCCAAGAAATCAAAGAAAGAAATACGGTGCGTTCAGTTCAAAGACTGGCAAATCCGTTAGGGAAAAGTGCCACATGGGTAGGGAAAAGATATACGCATTGGCTTCCTAATTTTTTCCAATCGTTCATACAAGTCAACACAGATGAAGAAGAGAATTGTACATTTCATGTATTGGGAATTGAAAGTCCAATCCTCAAACTAAACTTCATTAAAGACAGAAGCCACAAAGACCGACAGTTGTTCTATATTTCTGGCGGATTGCTAGATAAGCGAGCAGATATGGGTTGGTTAGAGTTCAGAGAAGTGTTGGGAGGGAAATATGTTTTGGCCGCCATTCATGATTTTGTCCCCAAACTGCCTTGGTACGTTTATGTAAGCACACAGGCGGTTGTGCATCTTTGGGTAATGAATAGCTTCAATAAATATCTCAAAAAAATGAAACCGAGAGCCGAAGATTTAGCTAATATTGAAACTGCGAGGGCAAGTAAAAAACGTAAAATAAAAAAGTAAATCTGAAGAGTTGATATGTTAGCACATCAACTCTTCAGATTCGAGGAAAACAAAAAGTGTGGAGTAGTATGAATCAGTTAAATTAGTTTTGTGTTGTGCGCATACACAGCGCAGACACTACCTCTACGTTTATGAAGCCATAATTCTGAATTCCTCATTCTCAATTCTTAATTAGTTTTTTTATTCACACCTCCAATCCATTCCAATAGGCGAGCCGTCTGGCGGAGTTAAATTTCGTGTAGTTTCGTATTTCTCTGGGTTGTCCCAAAAGCGTTTGATGCGAGCTGCGCCACGGTGGAAATGCGCTTTTTGTGGAGTGGTTTGAGACTTGGTATTTTTCAGTAAGACCTCTCGCAATTCGTAGAGTTTATTTATGGCAATTGCCTTCACTTGCTCGCTGGCGTTGGCATCGGAAGCCAAGCTGAAAAGAGAAGTCAAAACTTGCGAATCAACCACTCGCTCAATTTCTCCACTAATTGTAGCATCATGTTTCTGTTTCCAAGTGCGGGAAATCACTCGGTCAATAATTTCGTCCAATGAAGGTTGCGATTTTTCCCTCGCATGAAATTCGACTAACCGTTGCGCTCTGGCTGGATGGAAAAGTAAATCCAAAGTCATGGCAGAAGCAGTCTCCGCACTTGCCAATAAATCGAAGGTATTTCCAGTTCTCAAACTGACTAATTCCCGACTTCTCGAATAGCCAATTGGGCGAGGTGGAATCAGTTTGAGAATACGTTCAGGCAAAAGTAACTCGTTGGAACTGATTGTTTTGAGCAAAGCATTCAAAGCCATTTCCTGTTTATCGGCAGAGACAAATTCGGTAATGAGTTGCCCATCGCCACGGAGTGCATAGCGATAGTTCAATCCGCCAATCAATTTTACAGCGCCTTCAATTTGGTAGCGATGGAGGAAATAAATTGGTACTAAAACCTCTTCCAGTTTGGCGTAAGGTTCGTTCATCTCTATACTTTTCTCTCCAAAGTTTGCCAAGGCAATGCGTCTCACATCTAAAATATAATTTAATTCTTCTTCAGGAGATTTTCCATTGTCCCACAAATGAGCGAACGGATGCGAACCTCCTTTCGGACGAGCATCTTGGTCGCTCAAAAAGGTCAAGCCTTGTTCGAATGAGCGTTGAATAATTTTGGTCAATTCCGTTGATTCATCTGTTCCTTCAGGAAAATCTTGATAGCCGTAAGCGATAGAAACTTTGTCCCATGCGCCAATTTTTTGGTCGTAGGCTTCCGATAAATCTAATTTCCCATCTGTAATTTTAATAAGCGGATGCGGATAATCCATTACAGAAGCTCTTCCTTCGGCACTAGAAGCATAACTGTGAGCCAAACCCAATGTGTGCCCGACTTCATGTGCAGAGAGTTGGCGCAAACGAGCCAACCCCAATCGCTCCATTTCTGGGGAAACTTCTTTGCCTTCTTCGTAGGGAGAGAGCAATCCTTCGGCAATCAAATAATCTTGCCTGACCCGAAGCGAGCCGAGCAAAACATGTCCTTTTATGATTTCGCCCGTGCGTGGGTCGGCAACCATTCCGCCATAAGACCAACCTCGTGTGGAGCGATG
>JBLIFI010000235.1:0-7647 GCA_047633715.1 Flammeovirgaceae bacterium | reverse complement strand
GTTGTAAATAAGTAACAAGACACAAGTATCATGTATCAAGAAAGGCTCAATCGCTAATTTGGGAAAACCGTTGTACTATTTCTAGTTTTGATTCTAATTTAAGACTCTAGAAATAAGACATTCTTAAGACTAACATGTAACATCATTTTCCTCGGATTTGAGAATCCGAGAACTGTCAGAACTGAGGTTCTGACAGGCACAATTTTGTTTTTTATAGTAGTATGGTATTTTCTTTTATAGTTATGGTTTTTAGCTGAAGTGCAACTAGCTGTCTGCACAATGCTGTCAACTTAAGGAAAATAGAATTTTGGAATCATTTTTTTTATTTTATTCAAACGTCAGATTTTGATAAATCAATAAAAAAACCTTCATACGTGACGACTCTCCGAGTTGTCACGCTAACACGAAACCAGATATAGTTTTACGCAGTAAAACCACTAAGTTGACAGCATTGGCAGCATGCAATCGACTGGGTTAAACTCTCAGGGTTTGTTGGCGAGTTTCGATAATACTTATTCTTCTCATCAATGAACAAGTTGCGAAATCCAACAAAAAACAATTTCATACCCCGCAATACGAGGTAGGCATTTAGAAACCGTGGTATTATTCTTGTTCATTCAGTTGAAAACAATCTCCAAAAAATACACCTACCTCAAAAATACTGATTTGCACAATTTGAGTTGCTAAAATCAGTTATTATTACTAATAAGTCCTTCGCTTTTTTCGTTTCTGAAAAAAAGTGATTTTCTTTAGTAAGAATTTCGATTTGTTTAGTCAATCTCACATCTGTTTGTTTTGGATAATGATTCCACAACTTCAAATGTATATCTTGATTAAAACAAAAACCGACAAATAAACATTCGCCTACTCAACTTTTACAGAGATACTGAAAACCTACTAGTTATGAGCCTGACTGTCCCAAATACCGCTAAAGCAATTCTGATTGGTGCAAGCCAGTTTCCAAAAGACGATTCGCTTGCCTCGCTTCCGTTGGCACTCGCCAATATTGAGCGAGTTGCAGAGGCAATCACTCAACCAAATATTTTGGGTATTTCTGAAGAGAATATTACCAAATTGGTGGATATTGAAGATAATGTTCAGATTTTGGAAGACATTTCAGGTATTTCGGAACAGGCAAAGGACTCGCTTCTAGTCTATATTACTGGGCATTTGGTTACTCGGAAAGGGCATTTGTATTTGGCAACACCTCACTCTTCGAGAAAAAAAATCCATATAAATGGAATTGCCCTTGACGAACTGATGGATATTATCAGCGAAACTTCGGCAGATAATCGAATTATACTTTTCGATGTTCATTACTCCACCTCCAACGAGGAAGATGTGGATGGCTCTGTGATTGAAGATGCGCTCAAATATTATGAAAGTGCCTACTCTCGCACCTATATTATGTCTTCTTCGCCAACCGCAAGCATGGATGGTTTCAATGGTTCGCAAAGAACTTCTACCTTCACTTTTGCCATGCTCGATGTATTTGAAAATGGTATGGAAGAAGAGCAAGAAGCTATTAGCCTATTAGATTTGCACAAAGCAATGAAGTTTAAGTTGGATGGACAAAACACGCTCAAAAGCAGTTCTCCAACTGCTGAGAAAATAACAATCGCTTATAATACTAAGTTTGTGGAGTTCAAAGAATTGAGAACTCAAGCCGACCAACTTTTTGAAACTCAAAATTTTCAGCAGGCACTTACTAATTACAAAAAAGCAGGAAAACTTTTCGAGAAAAACAAAGAGGTTCGCAAACGCAGAGAATTCATAAAATTATTGATTCAAGGCGAAGAGTCGTTCTCCAAAAGCAAATATTCTGATGCTAAGGAATCTTTCGAGTCTGCCAAAGACTTGTTTGAATTTGATTTGGTCCAAAATAAAATCAACGATACTACGCTGACTATTGCCAATAATTATTTTGGCAAAGAAAGCTATGACTTGGCAAGGGAAAACTACAAAGAGGTTTTGCTGGAGTTACCCAATAATGACTTTGTGAGAGGGAGGATTGAGAAGTGCGACCACGAATTACGTTTCATCGACTTGATTGATGAAGCCGACAAACTTTACTTTCAAGATGAGTTTGAAAAAGCAAAAAAGCATTATGAGGATGCATTGCAAATTCACTCCGACCGAAAAGCTTCGCAACGTTTGGAGGAATGTGAGAAACTGATTCAGAAAGCATCTGTGATTCGGGCAAAAATAAAGGAGGAGCAGAAAGGGCAAGTGGCGGAAGTCAGCAAAGAGGAAGTGGAAAAAAGAGAGAAAGAGCTGGAAGCAAAATTAAGGATAAAGATTGAGAAGGAGTTGCGAGAAAGTTTGCGCATTGAGTTGAGTCCACAATTGAGAGAGGAATTACAAGCTGAAATTCAGCAGAAAACAGAAAATGAATTTGCCAAAACAATGTGGAGCAATGTCTCGATGGCAAACAATATTGATGTTTATGATTTCTATCTACAATTCTATTCAAACCCAAAATATGCTGTTAAGGCACAAAAAAGGTTAGATGAACTCCAAACGAAAGAAGAAGCACAGGCGCAAAAAGTAGCCGACTCAATCAAGAAAGCGGCAGAACAATTCTCTAACCCAAAAGATGAAGTAAAAGAAGAGAAAAAAAGTGAGAAGGCAGAACCAATTGACAACTGTCCTGAAACTCCTGACGATATTTTGAAAATGTTGGAAGACAGCAATTCTCAGAAAAAACATAAACCTTTTATTAAGGAAGAAAAAAGCGAAAGTCATGTGAATAGCGAAAAGCCACATGGTGTTTTAGAAGATATTGAAGCCCAGTTCGGAAAGGAAGATGTGGCAGAAAAAGAAGAGGTAAAAGAGATAAAAAAGGTGGAGGAAATCACTCCAGCCAAAGAAGAAACACCTAAAGTTGAAGAAGTAAAAGAAGAGAAAATAGAAAAAAAATCTATTGCCGAAGAAATTGAGCGTTTGGAAAGCATGAATAGGTTGGAGGCAAGATTGAAGGAAATAGAAAAAGAGCATGAACATGATTCTGATTCTCCGAAGGAAAAAGACAGTTCTTCTACCGATTTTGAGACAAAAGTAGATTCTACGGAAAATGAAGTCGTTATAGAATCCAAGGTTGAAAAAGAAGAGATTTCAGAAAAGGTAGAAGAAATTAAAAAACCTTCATCTAACTCGTCAGACTCTTCTATGACTCCATTGGGGCTTTCTTCGTCTGAGGTAACAGCCTTGACAGAAGATGCGCTGTGGCAAAAAGTTACGGAAGCCAATTCTGTAGAGGGCTACAAGTTTTATGTGGTTAACACGCAGGAATCAGAGCATTTGGTAGATGCTTATTACCAAATCAACAGACTGAGTAAATTAACACAGACTGCTGATGAGGATGAGGGCAATTCTGATACGGTTTCCACTTCATCGGAAACCAAAAGTGAAGTAGAGACTCATAAGGTAAATGGTTCTTCCAACGGACATTCTACAGATAGTTATGAGCATACATCTTATACTCATAAAAATGGCTCACCAAAAACTGAAGAGAAAGAAATTGAGGTAGAGGAAAAGAAAGTGGAAATAGACACGGAAGACCAATCACTTTGGGAAAAGGCAAGCTCGCATGATACAGTAAATGCTTACTACGAATATGTTGCCAACTCCAAAGCAAAAATGCACTTGGAGGAAGCCAAACAAAGAATCAATGAGTTGAAGGCAAATGCGCAAAACTCTGAGCAGGATGATTGGCAAAATGCAGAGAAGGCTAACACGATTGATGGCTACAAAAAATACATCAAGAAATATCCGTTAGGAAATTTCTACGCAAAAGCCATGTTCCGAATTAGTGAACTGGAAGCGCAAGATTAAGATATTCCTTTCTCGATAAAAAAGCCTGACTATTGAAATAGTCAGGCTTTTTTGTGTTTGATTTTTTTTCTATTGAACATAGAAAAATCTCCTTCCTTCAGAACAAGAAGGAAGGAGGTTTTGATTTAGTCTAGCTCTTTGGCATTCAGGTAATCTTCTTCTGTGATTGTGAAAACGAAATCATCTCCCCCTACATTGGGAAAGCCTTTGGCTCCACCTGCTAAAGGACTCCTTCCACTAGAAAAACATTTTACTCTATCTATAGAGCCACATATATATCCTTTTTTATTAGGGAAAATGAATACTACGGAATCGTGACATTCGGTTCTAAGCGGTTTGTCGATTCCTATTGTGTAGCTACAAAGAAAAAGCTTTTCTCCTGACAGTATAGAATCATTGGCCTCTATACTTCCTTTATTAAAGGTTCTAACCTGAACTATCACGCTTGAATTATTTTCAAAAAACTCATTAGTACCCCTTGCCTCGTCCTCACTTGTGCAACTTATAGTTGATAAGGCAAAGCAGATGAAAAATAAAAAAATGGGTGTTTTTTTCATATTTCTATAGTTCATTATTTGCCGCTACAAATCGTGCGTAGTCGAATACATCATTCAAATTATTCCTAGTAGGATTGAATACTAAACTCCATTTAGATGAACTCTTTCGAGAACTTGAACATAGAAAAAAAGCTCCTCCCTTCAAAACAAGAAGGAAGGAGCTTGATTTAGTCTAGCTCTTTGGCATTTAGGTAGTCTTCCTCTGTGATTGTGAAAACGAAATCCCTTCCACTAGTATTCGGAAAGCCTGGCGCATTACCCGTTAAAGGACTTCTTCCATTAGAAAAGCATTTTAGTCTATCTATAGACCCACATACGTAACCTCTTTTATTAGGGAAAACAAAAACTACAGAATCATGGCAGTATGCCCTTTTAGGCTTATCTATGCCTAAAGTGTAACTACAAAGGAATCTATCTTCTCCAGACAGAATAGAATCATTTACTTCTATTTTCCCCGAATTAAAAGTTAGTACTTGGACAGTTACAGCTGAACTATTTCTAAAGAACTCAAATTTAGTTCTAGGCGTATCCTCAGATGTACAGCTAAAAAAGCAAACTAATGAACATACTAATACTATGAATATAATTTTATTGAGAGTTTTCATACTATATTATAAATTATTTGCTGCTACAAATCTTGCGTAATCAAATACATCATTTAAGTTATTTCTAGTGGGATTGATTACTAAACTCTATTTAGATGAACTTTTTCGAGAACTTGCACATAGAAAAAGCTCCTTCCTTCAAAATAAGAAGAAAGGAGGTTCAATTTAATCTAACTCCTTGGCGTTTAGGTAGTCGTCTTCTGTGATTGTGAAAACGTAGTTTCGATTTCCTTCATCTGGAAAACCATTAATTTCTCCAGAAAATATAGGGTTTCTATTATTCTCAAAACAATTATCTGATTGTATTCCAAATCTACACTCATAGCCTTTCCCATTTGGAAATATAAATGCGACAGAGTCTAAGCAAAAACTTCTTGCATCCGTTCCAACTTCATACTCACAAACGAGCATTCTACTACCACTTTGCAGGGTATCATTAAACAGAACTGAGTTATTTAGAATACCAAATACAAATAGTGGTTCAGAAGAACTGTTTTGATAGTACTGTTTTTCAATAAATCCCTCATCCTCTGTATGAAAACAACTTGAAAATGCAATTCCAAAAAGGAATAAAATAATTATAATTCTCATAGTTATTTTGTTCTAAGGTTAGCAGAAGCAGTAGTTGCATAGGAGAATAAATCATCAAGAAATTGTTCTGTGGGATTATTGTGTTGGTCTCTCAATTTGTCCCTAAACTCTACCAAGCTACGGCTATTGTTCAAAGACGTTTCTATTTGATTGAGTGTGTAACCAGAAACTCTATCAATTGGCACTCCAATATTTCCTACTGCCACCCTTTGGTTTATGCCATCCACCAAATCAATAATCAAAGGAGTATATTCGTTCATGTTTTCGGGTAAATCATCCTGCCTACCTGAATTCCACAATGCTCTCCAACCCGTATTCCCAAGTGCATTGGAAGCTACATAAACGCTACTCAGAAGCCCGTATCGCCTATTGGTTACCACAGTCTCCACACCTTCGGGCCAGCTCTCCCGCATTACTTTTCTGGCGTTGATGTCTGCGCCAACCAAGTTATTTAGGTTCAAGAAGAACGCTCTGTCCATTCGGTAGTGGCCCGCATGGGTAAGTTCATGAATGGTGGTGGCATAAACACCGTCAGAACCTCTGTATATGCCCGCATCGCTTCTTCGGGAGATTCTAATTTCTGAGAGTAGAAAAGGTATGTTTCCCGCAGGGCCTACAAAATGAGAGCCACCACTCCAAAACTTGCCCACCAATCGTGTTTTGAAAATGCTATTGTTTTTCCTCGGACTCGTAATCTCCATTGTCTTCTTCATCTAAATAGTGTAGTTCTAACAATTCTTCTTTTGCAATATGTCGGGTCAAGTGCATAGATTCCAATTCCAAAATTTCGAAGAAATCTATATCCATATCCACCCAATACTGAGTAAGAAGGTCTAAAGGTTCGTCAAGGTTTACATCTTCCACCTCTTCTGGAGGGAAGTACAATTCTGCCAGTCTCTGGCTGGCTACATTCGGCAAGGTTTTGTGCTTGCTTACTACTGCATAATAATAGGTTTCTTCTGTGGTCGCTTGCACAATTCTTCCATCTGTCTTTCCACTAGGAATTTCATAGGCATCAAGTTGTGGATACTGGCTCACGTTTTCGTCTTCGTCTAAATAGGTTAGCGGCCGGTCAGACAAATCTAGCGTGGTGTCTGATTGTAACAACTCCAACTCAGTAGTATCTTTTGGCTCGAAACGAACATAGTAATGGGTTTCAACAAACAATTCCTCTGCTGAGGGGAAACCAGGGCTCTCAAAATAAGGATTTGTTCTAGCAATCGCATTGGGTTGCTTAAAAAGTGATGGGTTTTTGCGTAAGCTTTTGTAGGCAGATTGCATATTATCTAGCGTGAAAGGCATTCCTTCCAATCCTTTTTTCTCCAGCTCCTCATAGTCAATCTTCTCAATCGCCCCCCCCCCTTTCGATAGGAAGCGGGTCTTTTTCAGTACATGCTACTTGGAGTGTGAGTGCCAAAATCGCTATTGAAAATACTAATTTTCTCATTACAATCTTATTACGTTAAAAATTTTGAATGCGCAAAAGTAGTTAATTGAGTTAAAAAAGACGAGTTATTCCATACAAGTTATATGATTATTTTGTTGCTATCCCGCCCAATACCAAATGTAATACTGATTTGTTATAACTTTTTTGTGTTCGATTTCGTGGTATTCTATCCCATAAAACTTCCGCTTGGAACTTTCCTCTTCCGAACCTGCTTAGTTTTTAGTATCTTATAATGTGGTTTTCACACTTGGGTTATAGAACCTCAATTTAGCAATTACCACAATATGAAAAACATGTACTACAAAAAACTACTCTTCCTGCTAATTTCGGTTTTGCTATTTGGCAATGCCCAAGCCAATGATGATGAGGCAAGCCTTTTCCATTTCAAACATCCTAACAAAAAGTCTATAACCATCCCTTTCAAGATGGTCAACAATCTGATTATCATTCCTTTATTTATCAATAATTCCGACACACTTCACTTTATTTTAGATACTGGAGTGAATAAAACAATTATGACTGGTTTGAATTTTACAGGGCAATTGGAGTTGAATGATTTCAAGAAAGTTCAGCTTTCTGGCTTGGGTGGAGGTGAGACTATTTCCGCAGTAGT
>JBLIFI010000234.1:0-7697 GCA_047633715.1 Flammeovirgaceae bacterium | reverse complement strand
AAATAGATGTTTTCTCTGAAAAGACTTCTTTGTGTCCTTCAATTAGAAAACTAAATGTGTTTTGTTGCAAAGATACCATTTGCTTTAAGCACTCTTTGGAAGTTTGGTAATCATAGACTTTTAAGCTAGATGAATTACTAATATTTAAGCTCTCGGGCAGGTTAATTACTTCCATTTTATGATTATCTATAATTTATTTCAATTGAAATTTTGGTGCAAATCTTCTTTGAAATGCCCAAACGACAAGAATGGTGATTTTTATGCGTCAAAAATTGTGATTCATACATCTCAAAGCTTCGTAAACTTCACTTCCACACGTCTATTTACTTTTTGGGCGTTTCCAACTCTACTAGTTGTAATAGGCTTTTTACTTCCGTAGCCTTTCGCTTTAATTCGCTTTGCAGAAACTCCTTTACTGACCAAATAATCTTTCACAGTCTCCACTCTTGCTTCGGAAAGTTTGAGGTTGAGCTTTGCATTTCCTACAATATCGGTGTGTCCTTCCAATGTGATTTCCATACTTGTACTTGTCTTTATCAGCTTTGCCAATCGGTCAAGCTCTGGGAAAGATTCGGAGAGAAGCGTAGTTTTACTCTGCTTGAAAAATACATTATTCAAGCGAACTGATTTCCCAATTTCAATAGGAACAAGGTGTAAATCTTTCTTTATTTCCGTATAGATTTCTGTGATTGTGTCTAAATCTAAAAAATCATCTAGGGAAAAGAAGCCTTTGGAACTGGCATAAATTCCGTATTTGTCATGATAAGGAAGCGTAATTTTATATGCTCCAGTAGTAGAGTCTGAAGTGGCGAAACCTAAATTCTGCCCCGTTGTGAGACTCTCGTAGGAAACATTTGCTCCGATAGGTTGCTTGGTTTTATCATTGAAAACCGTTCCATAAACCAATACTACAGGCTCTGGTCGAGCATCGGAAGGAAGTTTGGCAGTATAAATATCCATATTGTTTCCCTTGGCATCTTGCGCAGAAACAAAATAAGCCCACTTGCCTTTCGCATCGAGCGAGAAATAGCCATTCCAGTCTTTATTATTGAATGTTTTACCCAAATTCAGAGGCTCACTCCAATTGCACCAAGTAGAATCCAATCTTCTGGTTACATAAATATCGCTAGAACCAAAACTGGAATAGCCCGAAGAGGCGAAGTACAAAGTCTTATTGTCCGAAGCTAAAAATGGCGTTGCCTCAGGCATGGGCGTATTGATGGTTGCGCCCATATTTTTGGGTAAAGTCCACGTTCCGTCTTCATTCAGAAAACTGACATACATATCTTTGTCCCCAAACGTGTCTTTTCTTTCTATGGACAAAATCAGCACTTTCTGATTATCTGAAATCGTAAATTCGCTAAAAACATTGTAGTTATAGTAGCCTTCTACTTCCAATGGTTCTGGAAAAAGCCACTCATTGCCATTGTGCGAACTCATGGAAACTCCTGGGCGAGCTCCACCTGAGCCTGTATAGCGATTTCCTAAAAGCAATTTCCCATCTGGAGTTACTGAGCACACATAGTTATGTTCAGTATTATTGAGCGGTTTCGGTAGTTGGATTGGAGAACCCCAACCTTTTCCGTTCCATTCCGAATACCAAATGTCATCATTATGTTTTTTAGACCATGTATTTTTAGGGTGGTTTTTTCGGTCGAAATACAAACGTAAACCATCGGGCGAAACAATTGGCATGACTTCATTAAATTGGGAATTGATGATGGAAATGGCATAAACCGAATCCACAATGATTTCTTCTGAAACGTTCACTTTTATCTTGTATGGAGTGGGGGATTCGGTAATTCCGATGCAGTCAATTTGGTTATATCCTTCCACATCAATCGTACTCAAAATAACTTTCACAGCAACTACCTCAAATGGAGTCAGCGCAAAAAGCGCACGAATCACTCTTCCTCCGCCTTCCACAGGATGGTTAAATTTGTCGTGATAAACTCGCTTTTTCTGTCCGCCTTCTCCGTAAACGTAGATTTGGGTAATACTTCCTGCTCCGAAATTTTCGCCAACAATTACCTGCCTTGCTCGCATGGGTTTTGCAAAGCTCACTTTAATAAACTCGTCTCTCCTTCTTTTTTTCTTGGCTGGAGACCATGCCAAAATACTCTCTCCAAACTGAGGTAACCTGTTTGGTCTCCCCAAAGCTTGAACAGCTTGGTAAAAATTGCCTTTGGTTTTAACCGCTTCCCTTTCAGAAGAAACCGAAACCACAGCACTCGCCCATTGAACTTCCTGCGCATTTGCAGGAACTGTATAGACACCAACTAGAATGAATAATAAAAATCGTGTTTTGATACACATTATATGTCTGTCTTTGTTTTCGTTTTTCTTTCAACTCGCCAAAGTTATACCAAGATTCACAGGATTGAGAGATTTGCAAGTTTAGATTTATGTATTTTTTTGAGCTTGGAGTTTGCCAAACCTATTTGTACTTATATTCGTTAGATTTGTGAAACACCCAAGAAAGAGAACTCATGAAAAATCACTTTTATTTTATTATTGCCCTTTTTACCTGTTCAATTTTTATTTCTTCTTGTGGAAGCGATGAAGGAACTGAACCTTCTTCTACAACTGATTGCGAAACACGGAAAACTCAACTCACAAGTGGTTCTGGGACATGGATGCTCTCAAAACTAGAAACTCCTATCGTAGGAATTACTGATAATGTAGATATACTAGGCTCTGTTTTTTTGGGCTTGATCGGCTCGCCAGAAGAAATAGTCTGCCTGAAAGATAATACGGTTACTTTCAAGTCTGATGGAAGTTTCACGGCTAGCGAAGGCACAACTATTTGTGAAGGTTTCCCCGAAAGTGGAAGCGGAAGTTGGAGCTTTTCAGAGCAAACTGGTTGCGATTCGTTGCGACTTGACAATGGAAATGATTCATTAGCATTCCTTCCTGTTCAAAGCATTCCCATTTCATCCTTTTCTGAAACAGAGTTTGTTTCTCAGATTTCCATCAATATCGATACCATTTTCGAGACAAGTTTTGACGGTTTTACCATTTCAGTCGGACCCGTTTTAGATGCGAAAGTTACTTTTGTGAAGCAGTAATGCTTTAGAATTTAAAATTGTAGGTAAAGGAAGGCAAAATCGTAAATAAGAAGAGTTTTACGGTTTCCGTTCGGCTAGGATTTCGCTCATTTTGGCGAAATACATAAGCATAGGTGTTTTTTCGAGCATATACATTGTAGATGGAAAATGAAAAGCTACTTTCATTTGTGCGTTCCTCATTCATTTCCCTGAAAACTGTAAGTGCCAAATCCAAACGATGATTGGCTGGCAGTCGGAAATCGTTTCTACCAGAATAGTAAGGTACAACTAAACCATCTTTCTCATATTTCCCCACAGGAAACGAATAGGCAATTCCAGATGCATACACAAAATTGGCAGAGAGGCTAATTCGCTCATTGAATTTGTAGGTGAAAACACTCACAAAATTGTGTCTCCTATCAAAAGAGGTTGGGTAGGCAATTCCATCATTGATTCCATCAATTTGCCTTTTGGCTTTGGAAAGTGTGTAACTTATCCAGCCAGAGAGTTTTCCTTGTGGCTTTCGCAACAGAAATTCCATTCCGTAAGATTTTCCCACTCCAGCAAGAACCTCTGTCTCCAAATGGTTATTTAATAGCAAACTTGCCAAAGGCTTGAAATCAATCTGGTTTTGCATTCGTTTATAATAGCCTTCCAAAGAAATCTCCAACGTATTTCCCAAAAAATTTCGGAAATAACCTAAGGCAACTTGGTCGCCAATCTGTGGTTTAATATATGGGTTTATAGGCGCCCACATATCTACTGGCGAAGGCGTATTGGTATTGCTGAGCTGATTGATATACTGCCTTGTTCTATTATAAGAAGCTTTGATAGAACTTTTCTGCGTGATTGTGTATCGCAACGAAACTCTTGGCTCAAAGCCGTTGTAATTATTATAGAACTCCCCTTTTGGGATTTTTACTGTGTCAATTACATTCTCCAAAGTCAATTCGCTTGCTTCCGAATCGTAGATGAAAACGTCTGCTTTGCCAATATTACTGAAACTGGAAAATCGCAAACCTAACTTGGCACTCAACCGTGGGGAAAGCTCTGTCTCCATACTTGCATAGCCTGCCGTTTCCAACGCAAAACTTGGGTCTAGGCTTTGTGGATCAACTATGGAGCGGCTGTTTGAAGGCAGGATTTCGCCAAAGAAATAGCGGTGATAATCGGTAGAAGCTCCGAAGTCAAATTGTGTTTTTGGATTCAGAAAGTAGGTGAAATCCCATTTCGCACCTAAATCGCTCAGGCTATAGTTAATATTATATCCAAACCTGTCTGAAACTAAACTTACTGCCGAATTCGCAGAGAAATTGCTGGCAACTAAAGTCAGATTTGAAAATACTTTTGGGGAAATGATTCTTCCCCAGCGGAAAGTTGCAGTTTGATTTTTCCACTTTGAACTGAATAAATTTTGCAAACTCACATTGTCTGCCCCAGAGTAAACTGAGAGTGAAAATTCATTTTTCTTATTTGGTCTCAAATTGAATTTGAAATTTACATCATAGAAAGAAACGGTGTTTTGCGAAATACCCGAATCTGGAATAAGTTTGAGTAACAAATCGATATAAGTTCGTCTTCCTGCTAAAAGCATGGAGCCTTTTCCATTGAAAAGTGGTTGCTCATAAGTTAGTCTGCTTGCCAAATTTCCGATTCCGCCAGAAATCACCTGCTCTTTTTTGTTGCCTTCTTTGGTTCTTAAATCTATCACAGAAGAAATTCTTCCACCATATTTTGAGGGAATGTCTCCTTTATGTACTTCAATTTCCTTGACTGCCTCAGGGTTGAAAATGGAGAAGAAACCTAAAAAGTGGGATGAGTTATAAATGGGTGCGCCATCAATTAGAATCAGGTTTTGGTCGGCACTTCCGCCACGTACAAAAAATCCTGTGTTCCCTTCTCCGCCACTTTGGATTCCTGGGTAAAGTTGGAGTGTTTTGATTGGGTCAGACTCTCCAAAAAAGGGTGGATTTTGCCGAATAATTGCTGGCGAGACAGAAATGGAACTCATTTTCAATCGCTCAATATTTTTCAGGCTATTTTTCTCATTGGCACTTACTGTAATGGAATCCAGTACATACGCTTTTTCTTTCAAGAATAGGTTGATGGACGTGTCGGAATCCAACTCAATTTCCTGTTCTGCCACTTCATAGCCAATCGAGGTCGTCACAATGTTGTATTTCCCTTTGGGTAGCGTGAGTGAGTAAAAGCCGAATTGGTTGGAAGAAACACCACTTTTCAGCGTAGGCTCATATACATTGACTCCAAAAATTTCTTCTTCAGATTTGCTATCTAAAACTCGCCCGCTAATACAAAAGAGCTTCTTTTCCGAAGCTTGGAAACTAATTTTCTTGATTGTGATTTCATTCCTTTTCGCCTCAAAAGTCAGGCGAGTAAAAGCCAGTATTTTTTTGAGAACAGCGGCAATACTTTCTTGATTAGCTTCTATGGAAACTCGCTTGTCGGCAGGCAAGTAATCGTTGCTATAAATAAAAACTGCTTCACTCGCTTTTTCTATTGCTTGGAAAGCTTCACTCAAAGAGGCTTTTTTGAGTGATATATCTATTTTTTCACTTAAAATTTGAGCTTGAACAATTCCATTGCTCGCAAAGCAGAACTGTAAAAACAGCAAAGCAAGCAATCTAAAAATGTTCTGCGTGAGACAGTTCCCCATTGTGAGTTGGGCAGTTTGATTGAAGTATAAAGTAAGTTCAGAAGTTGTTGCACAAATATAGTTTGTTATTACAAATGAATGTGATGCTTCCTACAAACATTTTACAAATGAAATTAGTTTCAATACCAATCTATCAGAACCTAAACCAAATGTATCTAGTCAGATGAATGCTATTTCCAAATTACTCCTCAATACAATCACTTTCGTTTTCGCCCTGTTCTTCAATTATTGGGTAAATTCTGGCAAAGCTACAGGTACTACTATCAGGCAACTTAGCGATAAATACGACTCGCTAATCACTCCCGCACCTTATGCATTCTCCATTTGGGGATTAATTTATTTGATGCTTTTCTCTTTCCTTGCTTTTCAATGGTACGAGTGGTTTCGATTGAAGAAGACCGACAACCTAGAAAAATGTGGTTTTTGGTTTGCCATCTCCAATATTTGTAATGGCGTTTGGACTTATGTGTGGTTGTTGGAGATGCCTTTGATTTCTGTACTTGTCATGCTTTTGCTCCTTTTCTCGCTTATCAAATTATCCATCAATTTGAGGTTGGAGATTTGGGATGCGCCACTTTCCACTATCATTTTTGTTTGGTGGCCAATCTGTTTTTACTTGGGTTGGGTTATTTTGGCAACCGTTGTCAATATTTCCTCCACTTTGGTTAGCCTCGGCTGGGCTGGTGAGCCGCTTTCAGAACCTGTTTGGGCAATTATCATGATTGCAGTTGCCACAGCCGTTTATTTATTCCTTACCAAAACCAGAAATATGCGTGAGGCTTCCCTAGTCGGGATTTGGGGCTTGGTAGGAATTATCATGAAGCAAAGTGGCGTGAATGATTCTATCGTTTACGCTTCGGGAATTGCGATTGCAATTCTATTTATCTCAGTTGCTGTTCACAGTTTCCGCAATAGAAACACTTCTCCTGTTGTAAAGTGGCAGAAAGGAGAAGTTTAGTAAGAACGAAAAAATCCCGACATCTCTGAGATGTCGGGATTCTGCTTGCCCTTGTTGGTCTTAGCGTAGCGAGACCAACAAGTTAAATATATCTACTTATTTGATCCGAAAGATTTTGCAAGTGTTACAGAAACTTCTATTCCAGAAGCATTCAAATCTACTATATACTTTGGGAGAGAATTAACATCGCCTTCAGTATATGAATCTAACTCCAACTGTAAATGCCTGTATCTCAATCCAGTATAAAGTGAAATTTGGTCGTCAAATGCTAACTTTAATCCTAAATCGACATGAAAGCCTACTTTCGATTTATATTCTGCTACACCAAAAGATACTTCATTCTCCGTTCGTTTCAATGCTCCAGGCAAGTTATAGTTCATACCAGCTCCAAGTAGAAGTCCTCGAACAGTATTTGTTTCTGAAAATGGAATAAGCTGCAAAGCACCTACAGTCAAGAATTTTCTATTAAAGTTGAAATTACTCTTGTTTGAAAAGCCGTTTAAAGTTTCGCTCTGATGTGCCAAATTTTGCTGAAATCCAATGGTTGCGTATCCAGAGAGATTTCCAGTTAACTCCCTTTCTATTCCAAGCTCTACTCCACCACCACCACCAGACTATAAAATATCGTACTTCCTGCATAATTTAAATCTTGATATTCTGTACCAATACTAAAGTTTCCTCTCACTAAAAGCTTTGTTTCTTGCGCTTTTACAAAGTTGGCAATGAATAGGATTGATAGAACTGTGAAAATTGTCTTTTTCATGTTGATTTTTTTTGATTTGAATGATGTGCTTTTTTTTACCGACATTTCCCACCCTTTATTCTCTAAAATAATATTTTCTATATTTAGCTCCGAGTAAGTCGATGATTTTAGTGTGTACCTCTTTGGTATTGAGTATTATAGGTTTTTCCAGGCCGTATAAAAGGTGTATTCCAGTGAACATTTCAAACACCCATCGTGCAGTCGGATTTTGCACTTTTTTGCCTAATTGATTGGGTATATGTTCGTCTTCAAGAG
>JBLIFI010000233.1:0-7712 GCA_047633715.1 Flammeovirgaceae bacterium | reverse complement strand
CCGACATTTCCCACCCTAATTTTTCAAATTCTGTATTTAATTAAATATCTGATAATCAAAGCTTTAACTAGGTAAAATGGCTTTTAGTAAATTGTATTAAGAATTTGGAAAATGGAGTTGAAAGAAATAATTAGCATTTTAACATAGAGAGTTTCAGTATTTTTCCACGAAATGAACAAAATTCAGCTTATTTGTCCACAGTCAAGATTTTTTGTTACTTTTTCATTTAAGAGAAAAACTAAGACTAACTTATGTTGAGTGTTATGCAAATAACTGAAAATCAATAACTTAAATATTATTTAGGAAAATAAACGATTTGTATTTTAAGGGTGGGAAATGTCGGCTATGGCACACTTTTATACCCGCATGGGATTGCCCCAATGGAATTGGAAGAATAGCCCAAAAAGAAACAAGAGAAAGTAGCATCTTATTTAATTTCCGTTCCTAAGGCGTAAATCCATAAGCCCTAGTAAAAGATTATAAATAACTAGCACCATTTGACTTGCTATTTTACTCGTCAAAATCACCTAAAAAATTAACCATAAACATATTATACTGATGGTTCTGCATTCCGATTTTTTACGCAATCTTGACAAGAAAACTAACTACGTCATTATGGAGCCATTTATTTAATATCTTTTATTTACATTCAAGTACTAGTAAAAAGTAAGATTTGAAAAAAGCAATCATCATCGGGTCGGGAATTGCGGGAATCGCCACCGCCATCCGTCTCCAAAAGCAAAATTTTTCGGTGGAGATATTCGAGGCAAATAGTTATGCAGGTGGGAAACTTTCCGAAATTCGGCAAGATGGATTCCGTTTCGATGCGGGCCCTTCACTTTTTACCATGCCTCATTTTGTAGAAGAATTATTTGAATTGCATGGTAAAAAGATAACCGAAACATTCGATTACGAGCAATTACCAATCGTTTGTCAGTATTTCTACGAAGATGGCACAAGGCTGAATGCTTTTTCAGATGCTGGAGATTTCAAACAAGAAATGATTGATAAGCTTGGGGAAAGTGAAAAATCACTTTCCAAATTCTTCAAGAAAGCCAAAGATCTTTATCAGATTACCAACCATGTTTTCTTGGAGAAATCACTTCATAAGCTTTCTACGTTCTTGAATTGGGAAACAGCAAAATCCATTATGCAATTGCATAAATTGGATGCTTTCCGAACCATGAACCAATCGAACAAGGCTCGTTTCCAAAACCCGAAAACGGTTCAGCTTTTCAACCGATACGCCACTTATAATGGTTCTAATCCTTATGAAGCTCCCGCCACATTGAATATTATTTCCCATTTGGAACATGACATTGGTGCATTTTTCCCGAAAAAGGGAATGCACCAGATTACAAAAAGCTTGGTGGATTTAGCCAAGGAAGTTGGTGTGAAGTTCCATTATGGAAAACGAGTTTCCGAGATTTTGGTGGAGAACAAGCAAGCCAAAGGCATTCGGGTAGGAGAGAAGGAGATTCTGGCAGATTTGGTAGTCAGCAATATGGATATGGTGGGGACTTATCAGAAATTGTTGGCGAAGCAGAAACAGCCTGAGAAAATGCTGAATCAGCCCAAATCTAGCTCGGCACTTATTTTCTATTGGGGAATGGATAAGGAGTTTCCAGAACTGGATTTGCACAATATCTTCTTCTCGGAAGAATATGAAACGGAATTTGACAATATTTTCCAACACAGAACCATTTACAGAGACCCAACAGTTTATGTTTTCATTAGCTCCAAACAAGTAAAAACCGATGCGCCCGAAGGCAAAGAAAACTGGTTTGTGATGATTAATACGCCCAACAACAGCGGACAAGATTGGGATTCGCTCATTGCCGAAGCCAAGCAAAATATTCTCTCCAAGCTGAACCGAATTTTAGGAAAGGATTTGGAGAAACATATTCTCTGCGAGCAAATTCTCGACCCAAGAACCATTGAATCTCGCACTTCTTCTAGCCAAGGTGCTTTGTATGGAAACAGTAGCAACAATAAATTCGCTGCTTTTCTACGCCATCCAAATTTCAGTCAGAAAATCGAAAATCTCTATTTCTGTGGTGGAAGCGTTCATCCTGGCGGGGGAATTCCACTTTGCCTGCTTTCTGCGAAGATTGTGGCAGATTTGGTGGAAAAGGATTTTTGATGTGTTGATGAAAAATCGGAATGCCGAATCATTGTATATTTGCGAATGGAAATAAACCTGATTGTAATTCGAACTGAAAACCCGAAAGAGCTATCTGAATTCTATGAAAAACTAGGAATTTCCTTTGAATATCATCGTCATGGAAAAGGGTTTTTTCATTATTCGGCAAAGTTGGGGGATTTGGTATTTGAAATCTATCCTTTTCTGAAAGGGCAATCAGAAGCAGACAAAAGTCTTCGTTTAGGGTTTGGAGTGGGAAATCTTGATATGCTCATTGAAAGTTTGAGAACTGAAAATACTGAGATTGTAAGCAATCCAAAACAATCTGAATTTGGTTACTTTGCAATAATCAAAGATTTAGATGGAAGGAAAGTTGAGCTCAAAGAAGTTGAGTAATCTTTTTACGCTGAAAACTGTGGAGGTTTCATTTTTGTAAAATTAAAACCAATGAAAAAAGAAATAGTTGTTTCAACTGAGGATACCTTGGGCGGTTCACCTCGATTAGATGGGAGACGTTTAGATATTCGACATGTTATATGGGGAATTATAGAATATGACAATGCAAATATAAAATCTTATCAGGATGATTTTGAAGTAACAACTGACCAAATAAGACATGCAATTATGTATTGTAAAGATGAAATTTGTGAACTCCAGAATGTTCCTCAATCATGCAATGGATGTAGCAAAAAATTCAGAAAAGATACTAAAACATGGGAAGAATATCTTCAGGAAGAGGGTATACCTGAAGATATTCAAATTGGTAATAATGATTTCACAAAATTAGGAAATAGCTTGATTCTCCTCGGAGATTTGGAAGATTACAAGAAAGAATTTGAAGGGGTTGACACTTGGAAAACTGCTCAAGTGCTCTACCTGAAATTCAAAGAAACTCTCTGTTTGACAAAATCTTACGAACAGATTATTAGTAAAATTCAATAATCAGATAAACCATTTCCAAATTCTCACATCAATACATTTTCAAGTTGATGTGTAGATGTGGAATTTTGTAGATTTGCCAACTCATATTTTAGACCTGCCAAGTTTTTAAAACTTGGCAGGTCTCGTATTGAAGGTTGATTTTGTGCTTTTCTCTATTGTCTTTTATCTAAAATCTAGTATCTCAATAAATGGATTCTCTCACACAAATAGTGCTTGGTGCCGCAGTTGGCGAAGTGGTTTTAGGAAAAAAAATTGGTAATAAAGCGATGGTTTTGGGCGCGATTGCAGGAACAATTCCCGATTTAGATGTTCTGCTTGGCCCATTCGTGAATATGGTTGACAAACTCTATTTCCACCGAAGTTTTACACATTCTATATTTTTTGCCATCATTTTTGCGCCCTTATTCGCTTGGCTCTCGCTGAAAGTTATTCGGAAATTTAAAGATGGGCAAACAGTTACTTTCAGGGAAATGGGCTGGCTCTATTTTTGGGGATTTTTCACGCACGCTTTGTTGGATTGCTTCACAACTTGGGGAACGAAATTGTTCTATCCGCTGACAGATTATGCGGTTTCCTTCTACTCCATTTTTGTGATTGACCCGATTTATACCGTTCCGTTTATCATTCTGCTAATCATTGCTGCTTTCCATAAGCGAAATCATCCAAGGCGGGCAGTTTACAATTGGGCGGGAATTATTCTTTCCTCTATTTACTTGATGATTTCCGTGGTGAATAAGAATGTAGCCAATGGAGTTTTTGAGCAAAACATTTCGGAGCAAAAAATCCAACAGGAAGATTACATCAGCAAGCCGACAATTATGAACACGGTTTTGTGGTCAATCAGCGCAAAATCCGATAGTGGCTTTTATTTGGGTTTACATTCTTTGTTGGATAACACTCCAAAAGTAGATTTCCGATTCGAACCACAAAACAAAGAACTGCTGAACTCTTATTTGCCAAACAAAAGACTAGAACGACTTTTGAGCATTACCAAAGGCTATTACACAGTCGAAAAAGCAACCAAAGGAATTTACATCAATGATTTACGATTTGGGGAATTCAACGGCTGGCAAGGCGAAGGCGGAGAGTTTGTATTTGTCTATCATGTTTGGAAAGAAGATGATAAGCAGGGCGAACTCCAATTCGAGCAAAAAGAATATAAAATGAAACAGGGAACTGCGCAACTTTCAGAGTTTTGGGAAAGGCTGAAGGGGAATAAATGATGTGGTGATTTGAGGATTAGTTCCGCGATGGAATGGGGTGCGATGATGAAAAGAAATAATTTGAAAATGTGAGAATTTGACAATGAAAAATGCGCCCTCGAAAATGGTCAGTAAGACCTTTCCGATGGTCAAACGAATTAGATTGGTTGATTTGATAATATGGAAATAGAGCTAACTCCGAATCTTATCGAAGAACATAAACTCACATCAATGAAAAAGTTCCTATTTCTTTTCTTATTCCTATCAATCCAATCTATCAGATTACGCATCGGTTTTAATTTACTTGGGAGAGTATGCGAAAGCGAAAAAGATTTACTAAGAAATAGAATCCACACACCCGAATTTATATACAACTGCTTCTAATTTGGGAACAATCTATGAGTTGATTGGGCAAGCTGATTCTGCTCTAATCTGGATTGAAAAATCAATGGAATTGAATCCTAGCTCGCATAAAGGTTCAGAATGGATTCATGTCAAAATTTTGGAGTTTAAACTATCCAACTCAAAAAAATTTGGCGAGTCTGTACTTGGTTTGGATTTTGGAAAACAACCAATTCCACAAAATCCTCAGAACTATGGTTTAGATGAATTGGAAGAGCATATTCTTCATCAAATTAAGGAACGAATTTATTTTGTGAAACCAAAGAACGAGATAGTGGGGAATGTTTATTTCGATTTGGGGAATGTGATTGCGCAAACCAGAGATGTGCAATCTGCATTGGAATGCTACGAAATGGCTAAAGAATATGAGTTTGATTCCGAATTGATGCAATCGAGAATCAGTAAACTGGGAAAGTTAGCATTGAAAGCTCAACCTGACAGGTGGAGAGTAGAACCATCCATTTTATCAAAAATAATTTCCTACTTCTATCCGTTCTCGGTATATTATTAATTATTGCTGTTTTTGCCTTCCTGATTTATAAAATCATTAAAGACAGAAACAGAAAAATTTCTTAATCTAAAAAATAAAATCTCAGTCCACCGAAAACCCTTGCGAAGGAAAAAAAGTGCTATTTATGAGAACTTTGCGAAAAAATCTTTACTTTTCAAGAGTAATCAAATCAATAGGCAAATTCAATCCAATCTTAAGAATCGAAAAATATGACAAAGAAAATAGGAATTCTCTACGGACGTGAAAACAGTTTCCCACCTGCACTTATTGACCGAATCAACTCTAAAGGCGAGAAAGATATTATTGCAGAACCAGTTTTACTTGACAAGGTAATTCAAGCGCAATCGGATGATTATGCAGTAATTATTGACCGAATTTCCCAAGATGTGCCATTTTACAGAGCCTTTTTGAAAAATGCTGCTTTGAGCGGAACTGCGGTTATCAATAACCCATTTTGGTGGAGTGCCGATGAGAAGTTTTTTAACAACTGCCTTTGTGAAACTGTGGGAATGACAATGCCAAAAACGGTAATTCTTCCTTCTCATGAAAGACCAGATGACACAAGCTCAGACTCTTTCAGAAACTTAGCATTGCCCTTAGATTACGAATCCATTTTCGAATACATTGGCTTCCCTGCCTATTTTAAGCCCCATGATGGCGGTGGTTGGAAAAGTGTTTACAAAGTGAACAATGCAGAAGAGCTTTTCAAGGCTTGGGCAGAAACTGGGCAACTGGTAATGATGTTGCAAGAGGAAATTCAGTTCGAGAGCTATTTCCGTTGCTACTGTCTAGACAGAAAGGATGTTCTGATTATGCCTTACGAACCTCGTAATCCTTTTCATGAGCGATATTTGAGGAATACGGAAGTTGAGCCAGCGTTGAAAAAGAAATTAACAGACATGGTTCTGAAAATTAACAAATTGCTTGGTTATGATTTCAATACGGTGGAAATTGCTATCAAAGATGGCGTGATGTACCCAATTGATTTCTGTAATCCAGCTCCAGATGCAGATAATTTCTCTGTTGGAGACGAAAACTTTGAGTGGGTTGTTGAGAATGTTGCCAAAATGTGTATCAGCAAAGCCAAGAAATACAAAGCAGGGAAACAAAATCTCACTTGGGGAGAGTTTGTGAAGACATCTGTTGGTGGAAGAAGCTTGGTATAGCATTCGGTTATCAATAAAGTGTTTCAGAAAAAAAAAGCCTTTCGGAGTGAAATCCAAAAGGCTTTTTTTTTAAAGAAGTCAACAAATTGAAATACACGATTACTTAATATTGCACAACTTGTATCATTGTATAAGAATCTGAGCTTACTTCTTCAAAATCTTCAACTCAATTCTTCGGTTAATTGCTCTGCCCCCTTCCTCATCATCATTGCTGACCAACGGGTTTCCTTCTCCATAACTTTTGGCAATCAATCTGTTTCTATCAACTCCCTTTTTTACTAAGTAGTTTATCACATTTCCTACTCGCCTTTTCGAAAGTATTTTGTTGTATGCAGGATTTCCAACGTTGTCTGAATGCCCTCCGACTTCTATGGAAAGGTTTGGGTTTTCTTGAATGAAATGGGCTACCTTGTCAAGTTGCCCATAAGATACCTCTCTGATTACTGATTGGTTGAAATTGAAATAAATTCGCTCAAAAACAAAAGTTTGCCCTATGGAAGTTCCAGCCAAGGCAATGTCTGTCCGAACGACATTGTCTCTTGCAGTAGCCAAATTGATGGACTTGCTTGCTGTTAAGTAGGACGCGTAAGAAGCACGAATTTGATAGTTCAGGGCATCGTCCAAAACATCTAAAAAATAAAGTCCGTTGTTGCTCGCCATTGTGGTGGCTAAGACTTCTCCAGTAGCAGAATTTATCAACTCCACTTTCGCTGTGAGTGGCTTTTTAGTTATCTTCTCCATAACTCTACCTGCCACCATGGCTTTCGAGCCTTCAGATGGTTTGATATTTTTAATGAATTTCTCAAAAGACTTATTACTTACTAAGGAGTTGCTTCCACCACCAACCGTGTTGTCTGGGTTATCTCCTTTACCTAAGTCTATGAAGAATTTTTTTTGCATTTCCTTAGCAACACCTACATATACTTTCGCCATAAAGCTTTCCTCATGCTTAATCTCCTCTCCCACAAAAACCTTCGCAGTCATGGGCGTGTTGAAAGGTAAATCCAAGTTAAACATACCTGCTGCATTGGCAGTTGTCTCATAAGTTTCGCCACCTTCTTTCTCTACAAATTTTATTTTGGCGTTTGGAATGGGCAAGTTGTCTTCTTTATTGGCGATTGTACCACTCAATTTCACAGTAGAAAACATGTAAATTCGATAAATATCCTCCATTCCATGCCCACCAATTCGGTTAGAGGTTAAATAGCCTATTTCTTCATAGAGCGAAAAGAAAATATCATCCAATACAGAGTTGATAGGATAACCCATGTTCTCAGGTGCTCCCCAAGTCAGGTTCACATCATCATATCGGCTTTTGAAAACATCATAACCACCAATGGAATTAT
>JBLIFI010000232.1:0-7732 GCA_047633715.1 Flammeovirgaceae bacterium | reverse complement strand
TCTCGGAAGCCGATGCGCTGAATCGGTTTACTAAAACTACCAAATCACCTTTCCAAACTACTTGTGGGTCTTGGTCTGCATATACTTTAGTTTTGGCAACTTTGGTTTTCACTTGCACAACAGGGCCGTCTTCAATGAATAATCCGCTCATGTCAATGGCATCTCCCAAAGAGCCACCACCGTTGAAACGCAAATCCAAAATCATTTCCTCTGCACCTTGCTGTTTCAATTTCTCCAACTCCAATCTAACATCTACTGCAGAATTTCTTCCGCCCGATTTGGCGAAATCTGCATAAAAACTTGGCAGCTTAATGTAACCGAATTTCTTTCCTTTCTCTTCAATAATGGCAGACTTAGCAAAATTCTCCTCCAAAATTACCACATCTCTAATAATTGGAATAACAGTAATCACGCCATCAGGCTTTTTGACGGTCAATCTCACTTCTGATCCTTTTTCGCCACGAATTAGCTTTACAGCATCTTTCAGAGGCATGGCAGAAATATCTACAGGCTCTTCTTCGCCTTGGGCAACTTTCAAAATAATGTCTTCTGCTTTCAATTCTTTTTGTTTCCAAGAAGCACTTCCTGGCACAATTCGCGAAACTTTAATCACTCCATCAACCTGTTGCAATTGCGCACCAATTCCCTCTAACTTTCCAGACATTCTGATATCGAAGTTTTCCTTATCTTCTGGTGGAAAATATTCTGTGTGTGGATCGGCAACGCTCATCATTGCATTGAAATATTCGGCCGCTCGGTCATCTCTATCCATTTTGTCCAAGAAATCGAATGTATTATTATAGGTCTTTTTCAATTGCTCTCTTGCCTCTTCTTCCATTGTTGCCATGCTTTTAGCATCAAAATCCGTCCCGTCTTCCGAAGCTTTTTTCTTTTTGGCATCCTCTGTTTTAATAGAAGTTTGGTAGCGAATCAAAGCTTGGTATTTGAGTAATTTCCTCCAAGATTCTTTCAATTCTGCTTCATCTTTTGGGAAACCTCTCTTTTCTGGATCGAGTTGGTATTTCTCGTCAAGAGTAAAATCGAATGATTTATCTAATAAATCCATCACAATCGTTTTTGCCTGTGGAATTCTTTGGTCGAGAATTTCCACCGTGGCATTGAGCATTTTGCTATTTCCAGCCTTAAACTCATCATCCATTTTATCGGCATACTGCTCCAATTGTTCTACATCGCTTTTCAAAAGAAAGCGTTTCGTGTTGTCAATTGCCTTCAGATAAAGAGCAAAAGCACTTTTGGAGAAATCATCATCCACCTCTTTCATGTTGAAGTGGGCTTGATTTAGGCTTGAATAGAGCAACTCACTCAGCACCTTATTCTTAGCAACTGGATCTGTCTTTTGGCGGAAAGCGAAAAGCATGATTGTGCTTATCAGAAGCACAGGCACGAGGATTAAGATTATTTTTCTTCTGTTCATATCTTTTTTGATTTTAAGCATATTGTTCTATTTACTAGCAAAGGGTCGAACCTTTCTGTATTTAGCGTTGAATGAGATGTATTATTTAAGCTAGACTAAGTAATCCTCAAGTAATAGTTTTAACATTTCTCTTGTTTATTTTCGATTCAAGAATCTGATTATCATTTTTTTTAAATCGTATAGCATCGGCTACTGATTCGTACATCTAAACTCGTACATTCTGTATTTAGTACTACCAAAAATGAAGGAATTAGTTTTCGGAAATTGAAAAATTAGAATTCTTTTATCCTAAAAGTACAATTAAAGTGCGAAACTTCCACTCTACAATAGTTTGAGTTGTTAAAAAAGCATTATGAAAGGAAGCTTGAAAGTGGAAATCAATAATTAAGATAGGAATCCTAAACAGTAGAACTCTTAAAATCCAACCCAGAAAAAGATAAACTCAGTTGAGAAAACAGAAACTCAATCGCTCATTAAAATTGCGTTAACATTGGTTATAGGCTCAATATCAGCAGATTGACTTCATCTATTTTTAAAATAAATTTGATTTCAGATGTGAGTGTTTATCCAACACTACATAACTAGCACTCCATATTAAAGATTTCATAACAATATTCTCTACTTCGCTTAACACTTTCCCTTCAACTTTGTGCTACCAATTAAAATACATCAAAAATTCATTTCAAAAAAAATAAGAAACGATGAACAAGGTATTTAGAAAATTATTTACAGTGCTTGCTATCGGAAGCGCAACTACATTTATGGTAGGGTGCGATGATGACGAAGGAATTGATGTGGCTGCGGAGTCTGCAAAGAACTTGGCTATCTCTCAGACGACTGTAGAGGCTAAAGTAACTTCCGATAATGGTGCTACAGGAACTACTGATGCGGATGCTTGGAAAGGCTGGACAGCGGCTGCTAATCTGGGTTATTTTGGAAGCACTTTAGGTGTGATTATTACAAAACCGCTTAAAGTTCCTACAAAAGATATTTCAACAAATATCTCTGTAAACACTACTTGGAAAAAGGATACAGTTTACATTTTGAGAGAACGAGTATCTGTGTTGAATGGCGTAACGCTTACTATTGAGGCAGGAACTGTAATTAAAGGAGACGAAACTAAGAAAAATGAAAAAGCAGCGACTTTAATGGTTGCACAAGGAGGAAAGCTAAATGCGATAGGAACGGCAGAAGAGCCAATTGTTTTCACTTCTACAGCAGATACGATTGAGCCTTATCAAGTAAGATTTGCAAGCCCGAATTTGAAAGTTACAGATCAGGGGAAATGGGGTGGATTGGTGATTTTAGGAAAAGCGCCTATTTCTGTAAGCTCTGCAAATGGAACTGAAAGAATTGAAGGCGTTGGCGATGATGAGGATAATGGTATTTATGGTGGAACAGATGCAGCCGACAATTCTGGAACTATCCAATATGTTTCTATCAGACATGGTGGAGCTGAAATTGCTGCTGGTAAAGAAATCAACGGTTTGACATTGGGTGGAGTTGGAAGCGGAACTACAATTGACCATATCGAGGTACTTGCTACTAGTGATGACGGAGTTGAATTTTTTGGAGGAACTGTAAATGTTACAAATATTCTTGTGGTGAACCAAGGGGATGATGGAATTGACATTGACCAATCTTATTCTGGTACAGTTGATAATTTCATGGTAATTATGGGGATTGCAACATCTGACGAAGGTTTAGAAATTGATGGAAGAGAAGGAGACTTAGAAGGGAAATTCACATTGAAAAATGGAATGATTAAAATAGATGGTTCTGCTTCTGCGCATTCTGCCGATTTTAAGTCTAAAGCTACTGGAACTGTTCAGAATGTAATTTTCCAAGGCTTTGCTACTACTAGCAACCAAAATAAATTGAAATTCAGATTCGATTCTGAAAGCCAAACTGGAGCAGAAAAAGAAGATGCCGCAAAAAATGTTGCCAATGGGGATTTAGTAATTACTGAAACTAAATTTGAAGGTGGAGTATTGGTTTATTCTAACGACTGATTTTAATTACTTCATATTTTTTTTACCAAAAAGACTCGTCAAAAATGGCGAGTCTTTTTGGTAAAAAAAATATGAAGTATCAAGGACTGATACTAATATGAGTGCACCTGACTATACTTGTTTTCAGGAGCGAGAAAGTGAAAAGCTTATTTTTCAAAGATAAACACTTGGACAGGGTTACCCATTCAATGATTTAGTTTTGCAATCAGATAGTTCTGATGCTTATATGAAACAAACCATTCATAAACTTCTTAACAATCTCCACAGAAGGAAACATTTTTAGGCATATCTTTGTAGTGTAAAGGGTTAGCAGATTGGCTAATAAAAAAAGACAATTACACAGATGCAAGAAGAAGCTAAAAAGAGTGGCAATATATTCGACTCAAAGATTATAGGTAGGATTTTGGTTTTTCTGAAACCTTATATTGGGCAATTTTACGTACTGATTTTCCTCACGGTGCTGATGGCGGTTTTGGCTCCTGCCCTACCCTTGCTCATTAAAATAACCGTAGATAAATACATTGCCGTGAACCATTACGATGGTTTGGTTACAATGGTTATTTTTATGATTAGCATTTCCGTTTTACAGGCAATCATTCAATTTATTCATACTTATTTAGCGGGTTGGATTGGGCAAAGCACGATTCGGGATATGCGTGTGAAGCTTTATAAACATATTTTGAGCTTGAGATTACAGTTTTTCGACCAGACCCCAATTGGAAGATTAGTGACCAGAACTGTTTCTGATATTGAATCGCTTTCAGACGTTTTTACAAATGGATTGGCGGCAATTATTGGCGATTTACTTCAACTATTCTTCATCATTTTTGTAATGCTTTGCATTGATTGGAAACTGACTTTAGTGAGTTTGGCAACTTTGCCATTTCTGATTTTCGCCACTTATATTTTCAAGGAAAAAGTCAAATCTGCTTTTAATGGAGTTCGTACTTCTGTCTCCAATCTGAATACTTTTGTGCAAGAGCATATTACGGGAATGAACATTGTCCAAATCTTCAATAGCGAGGATAGGGAATACAACAAATTCAAAAAAATCAATCAGCAACACCTGAAAGCAAACCTTCATGCGGTCATGTATTATTCGGTCTATTTCCCTGTTGCTGAGGTATTTAGCGCAATTAGTGTAGGGCTTTTGGTTTGGTACGGAACTGGTGAAGTATTGGCTTCCGCACCAAGAGTCGGCATTATGGATGTGCCATTTTTGGAGTTGGAAGAGCAAGTTACTTTGGGAACTATGATTGCCTTTATCATGTATCTTTCCATGTTTTTCCGCCCAATCCGTATGATTGCCGACCGTTTCAACACCTTGCAAATGGGAATTGTAAGCTCTGACCGAATTTTAACTTTGCTGGATGACAATTCATTCATTCAGAATGTGGGAGATGTGAAAGAAGGGGAACTGAAAGGCGATGTGGAATTCAAAGATGTTTCATTCGCCTATTTAGATGATGATTATGTATTAAAAAACATCTCCTTCGAGGTTAAACAAGGAGAAACCATCGCTTTTGTGGGCGCAACTGGTGCAGGGAAATCATCAATCATCAACTTGCTGACTCGCTTCTATGAAATCAATAAAGGCGAAATTTTGATTGATGGAAAAGAGGTAAAAAACTACGATTTAGCTTATTTGCGAGAACATATCGGAATGGTTTTGCAAGATGTATTCTTGTTTTCCGATACAATTAAACAAAATATCACGCTGGGAAATCCGAACATTTCCGATGCGGAAGTAGAGCGAGCAGCGGAATTGGTTGGTGCAAAAGGGTTCATTGATAAACTCCCAGGCCGTTTCGACTACAATGTAATGGAACGTGGCGCAACGCTTTCGGTTGGACAAAGGCAATTGATTTCCTTCGTGAGAGCCATGGTTTACGACCCACAAATCATCATTTTGGATGAAGCAACTTCTTCGGTAGATTCTGAAACGGAGGAAATGATTCAATCTGCCATTGACCACATGATGGAAGGCAGAACCGCCATTATAATTGCCCACCGATTGGCAACCATTCAAAAAGCAGATAAAATTATTGTGTTAGACAAAGGCGAAATCAAGGAAATTGGAAACCATGATGAATTAATTGCCAAGAAAGGTTTTTATAGTAAGTTGTATGAAATGCAGTTTGCTGAGGTGGTTTAAGCATTATCGCCTGCGCTTTCTGTCGTATTAGTTTATCTTGAAGTTTTTCATGCTTATATAAAGCGCCTTTCCTAGTTCTACTTTCGAGATTCTTAGTCTAGAAATATTGATTTTTCTTTCGCTACTATCATTTAAGTGAATGATAAGGTAATCAGTAATTACATTTCCACTTCTCACTTTGTAAAAATAAAGGAATAGTATATGCCTCCATTCGAATCTATCTTTAGCGTTTACTGACAACTCATTTGGAGTAATTTTAATTTTAGTTGTATTAAAAAAACGATACATTTCAATTACTCCTATTCCGAGTAAAAGGATAGGACCAAGATAACTTACTAGTTTATAGTAGTTCATCGAAACATAAATTATTACTAAAACACCTATAAAGATAAATGCCAATCCACCCAATAATAGATGAGTCCTCTTCTTTTTATCGTCATGAAATGTTACTGATTTTACTCTACTGTTGTAAAAATGGAAATTACTAGATTTAGGTAAAAATTCATACATAGGCAATTCTAATACAACTGTATCCAATAAACTCCTCTGCGACTTTATACTTTTCTCAATTTTCGATTTTACTTTTGAGAGCTTTCTTTCTTTGGCTTCTATATCAAGTTGAAATCCACTGCAATCATGTTTAAAATTGGCAGGCAACTCTGTCAAACCACATACCATAGTCCGAATAGGAGAAGTAAATTTCTTGTTTTCACAAATAGCACAAAATGCTAGTTTATCCTTTGTATTCATAAAATTGCCTGCTCATTACTTTTTATGTAGAACCTTAGAGTATTCAAATCCTAAACAACTCTTTAAATAATTGATTTTATTGAAAAAAAAGCACCTTTTTGTTATCCTGAGCTTGCGAAGGAACTATTTTAAAATTGCAGGAGATAGATGTTTCGTAAACTCAACATGACACTATATGAAATCTGTCTTTTTAAATATAAGAAACTGATATTCACAGTTTTATTTTTGTCATGTACTAAGCCAATTAATTACCAACTACTGTTTATTCTTCAACTTCATTAATTCCTCTATTTTAACTCTCAACTCATCCTCTTCGTTTTTTGGTGGAAGGGCAACTTGGAAGCTCTCATCTGTTACAATCATTTCCACATTTACCAAACGCTTTTTCAAATCGTGGTTTTCTGCAAGAACTGCGTCAATTTTCTTCTCCAATTCCAACACTTTTTGGCTCGGAATGCCATTCCCTGCTTCCAATTTCGCTTTTTGGTATTCGGAAACATAATTGCCCAAAATGGCAACAATTGGAATACAAACTCCGATAATAGCTACAATTACTCCCATAGTTTTAGTTTTTTATTAGTTTGGATTGAATAAGTATCTCTTTTCATGTCTGAAAAATCTACAGATATGCAATTTAAAAATAAATCATCGGGCTTCTCTTAAATATTCTACCCAACGGAATTTCATTTTCCAGAGCCACATATTCCATTCATATCTCCAGCCTCCCAAATGCCAATTTACGTCAAACTTCTTATGTGTAGAATCAGAGAATGATGATGCATAAGGTGGAATAGTTATGTGACAATGGAGCATTGTGTTTTCGTTTTTCATTGACTCACGAAACTCTTCGTTAATGGAAAGCTTTGAGTAATATTTGATATTTATGATAGTTTTATGGCGCTTTGCTTGAAGTATCTCCAAATCAACATCATGAAAATTATCATACCCTAGCATGAGTTCAGGTAAAATATCATTTAACTTCTTTGGTTTTTTTTGCAAATTAGATTTTAGAAATTGCTTTTTTACTTTGTCAAAGTCCTGTCCGTCTTCATGGTTTTTTATTTCAGAAATTATGAATTCACAATTATCAGAAATCTGGTTCCAACAAGTTCCACGAACCATTTTCAATAAGCCTGGAATGCCTTTTTTGAGCTGATTTGGAAATTCTTCTTTAGAATCTGTTAAAGCCATAACCTTTCTAACCTTTCGAGTTTAGGTTCTATGAGAAAGAGCGTCCTCAAGAAAGAATCACAAAATCTCACATTTCCACATTTTTTAATTTACCAACTTACAAATCCACTAAATCGCCAATTTCCCCTAGCTTTCCACTCCAAAAATAAACTGCAAAGTTCTGTCTAAGCGAAGGAAGTTCAAGAAACG
>JBLIFI010000231.1:0-7739 GCA_047633715.1 Flammeovirgaceae bacterium | reverse complement strand
GCAGACAGGGTTTTGCTTTGGGCGCAGTGCTAGCGGCAGAGTTTTTGTATAATCAGAAAAAAGCAGGGATTTATGGAATGGATGATTTGTTAGGATTTAAATAATTGTTGGAAGAAAAGACTCATAAGTAATCTAGTTTAAATATCTCCCTATTTTGAGTTCTTAGGAATGGAAATTAAATAAGATACTATTTTCTCTTGTTTCTTTTTGTGCTATTCTTCGTTAAAAAAGTGTGCCGTAGCGGTGCTATGCCAAACTTTTTTTTGCCTAGACTAGCCTCAAAAATAAACTGCAACAAAACACGCATTTATTTATTCCCCATTCCTTAATAATCTCATTTAGAAAAAATTATAAAAACAATAAATAGCACAACGTGCTTACGAAAACATGAAAAAAATAATTTACATATTCTTCATTGTAGCTTTAGTGGCTTGCGGTTCCAGATCGGATGAAAAAGAGGCAACAAACAAGAGTGAAGTAGTGAATCTTATTTCCTTCGAGGATATTGATAGTGAAATGTTTGGCTACAAAGACTCATTAGGAAATGTGGTAATCTCTCCACAATACACTATAGCCTATGAATTTTCGGAAGGAACAGCTTTTGTGTTGGAGAAACATACGGGCTGGCGATTGATTGATGCCACAGGGAAACCAATTCTCGCTCCATTCATTTTTGATAATGGACCAGATAGCTTCAAAGAAGGATTGGCAAGATACATTGAGCATGAGAAAGTGGGGTTTTACAAATTGGGTGGGAAGAAGGTAACTCCTGCAAAATATGAATTTGCCCTTCCATTTTCGGAAGGCTTGGCTGCGGTTTGTGAAGGTTGTAAAAAAGAAGCAATGGGCGAACATTACCGAATGGCAGGTGGGAAATGGGGTTATATCAACCACAAAGGAGAAATTGCCATTCCTCTACAATATGACGAAGCTGAATCTTTCGAGAAAAATAAGGCTGAAGTCAGAAAAGGGTCGGAATGGTTTGTTATTGACAAAAATGGCGTGATTCAATAATTCAGACTCAAAGTGTGGATTAAGTAAAAAAGCCCAATCAAGTTAACTTGATTGGGCTTTTTTTGTATAAATATCGTTCTATAATTTCTCCATCAAATATTGGTACATTTCAATCATGCAGACAATATCATGCTTATGCACTTTCTCATCTGGAGTGTGGACATTGTCTTCGGCTGCACCAATAAAACACCAGTCAATTGGATATGGAGACGCTTGGAGTTCCAAGCCATCACTTCCTCCAGAGTTTTCAATTTCTATTTGGTAATCTATGCCAGACTCTTTTGCCAACTCAACTATTTTATTGACATAAGACCTACGTGGAACGCCTCTATCTTTCAAAGAAATTGCCACGCCTTTTCCGTGTTTCACGCCATCTGTCACCCAAGTAATATCGGAAATCAAAGCTTGTGTTACATTATGTTGCTCATAAATGTACCTTCCCATGAATCCAACTGCTCCGCCAGCATGCTCCTCAAAAGTAGAGAAGGCAATGATTCCATTCTCTAGCGTTTTTGCCACTTGGAGCGCATTCCAACAGCCTAATCTATTATCTAAATATGCAGACTGCACAAACTCATCGCTTTGTCGGAAATCTACCTTATAGTTAAGATAAGTACCTCGCTTAATTTTTCGGCAAGATTTGTAATGGATGTGTTTACTTTCTTCGTGGCGGTCAATTTCGCATTCAAATTTCCCTTTTTCATCCTCTCCAACCAATGCATAATTATGTTTGGCAACAGGGCCACCTACTTTTACAATCTCAGTTCCGTACTTGGTCATAAAACCAATATTGTCCATGTGGGCAAACATGGCAGTTCTCGGTTCTCCGAACACTAACATTATGGAGTCTTGGAATCCTTCGCCATGCACTATTTTGGGTTGAACTTTCCATTGGTGTTTATGTTGCTCAACATAATCTAAAATGAATTGCTTCATCGGACCTTCATCGCCAGATGGAGCCTGAATATAGCAAAGCTGTTTGAGCAATTGCCAATCTAGTTTTTGCCAGTTCAAGATATGATTTGTTTCAAGTTGCTTAGTCATAATCTACAATAATACTACTTTTTCAGAAGATATCATAGTCAGATTGTGGGTCTTACTCAAATTCATCTTGCCAAGCCACAACTAAGTCAGGGTTTTATATGGTGTGAAAAGCGAATAACCAGTAAAGCAATTTAGGATTTACTGGTTATAAGTAATTATAGCAAGACTTGGCAATACTATTGAATTCCTCTTCCTCATTTTAGAAACGTGCTAAGTCTCTCTAATTAAACATTATAAAACTTCCGAATTTTCAAAAATCTAAATTTCTCAGACTTAGCAAGCCTCAATTTGCTAGCAATGTGACATTACCTAAGGGTTTAGAATAGCACCAAAACAAAAACGGTGTACCCCATCCAATCATAGTGTTAAACAGAGTCTTAATTTTTCACCCGTAGCGGGTCGGTCTTTTGTTCTTCATTTTCTTCTACTTTCCCCTCTACCGTTTTCACTTCTTCAACTCTTTTTTGCAACACATTTAGTTTCACAATACGCTTTGTGTATTTGTTGGAGATGACCGATTGCTTTTTGATTCCCAAAAATTCTTCCACACTCGCCAAATCTCCTTCCATCGTTTTGATAGATTCATTAGTGATAATAGTATCCAACTCCTTAGGATTTTTGAGCGTAGGTTCAATGCCATGTGTAGCAGAAATGACCCAAACATCAATATAAATATTGAGGTAGATTTTTTTAAGTCGGTTGTTTTGGTCAACTAAATACCACATGGCAACCGAAAAGGGAATGAGGAAAACGAGAATATATAACATAGTTTTATTCCAAATGGTGTAAAATATGACTTTGTGAACAAGCTTTAAGATGAACGAAACATCTCCTAAAAGTTGCCGAAGAATGAAGCTTCGTTATAAAAAAACTACTTTCCTTCCCGATTGTTTACGCAAAGTGCCTTCTTGCAACGCTTTGTCCGAATTAGGCAGTTAACAAAAATAGCATACAGCCATCAGAATAAATAGGTAAATACGATATATTGTTTACATCAGAAACTATGAGAAAGTTGCCTAAGAAACTCTATTTTTTTTCGAGGATTTGGCCCATATTACTATACATTTTCAGCATCTATCAGCTGAAGCAAACGGCAATAGTTTATTCTATTGCATTGCCGTCCACTTTAGTGCGCAGTTTCAAAAGTTTTCTTAGGTTTTGTATAGTAGTATGGATTTGGTTATTGATTTTTGATGAGAGGAAAACAGGCTTTTCAAAAAAAACAGAGCCATGTACTTCTAGTTTACTCTGCTAGGCGTGCCCCGCCAATTTTGGGAAAATTCATTTGCAAATAACCTAATTGCCTAAAACACTATAATAGCTAGACATTTCAAAAAAAGAGATCTCGGCAGCGGTGTCGATGGTCGGACCACAGCGATTCACTTTTGACTAGCACTATACTAAAACACCTAAGTTTCAAGAACTAATTCAACCTGTTTTTGGCAACCCCCAAAATTAAATGCGGTTTTAAATCGCAAGTCAATGGAGCAAATTGAAAGATAAAAAAAACTCTGTCAGGGTTTATGTTAAAGGCTCTATCGTGAATTTGGTTAAAAGGTATAACAAAACTAAGATTTGAAGAAATTGCTTGTTTTTCGAGTTTGTTAAAACTCGAAAAACAAGCAATAAAACTGGTTCAAGCGGGGCTTCCCAAGCGTCCACACTTGAACCTAATAACTTAAACTTCAAAACCATGAATTGCACTCAATACCCAAATTCACGATAGAACCATGTTAAATAATGGAATATTCTGTTTGAGAATAGTAACCCTGACAGAGTTATCATACTCCTAATTTTGTCTTGACATTTAAAAATTAAGATTGAATTTGTGGATTTTTCTGAAAACCCACATCCTAACAGCAAATGATTCAGAAACTAACTTGATTTGCTATGAGAAACCATATCCAAACTACTTTTATTGCACTACTAATTCTATTAGCAGCTTCCTGCCAATCAGAAAAAAACATGACTGAAGGCAAGCCTTCTCCAGTTGTGGAAAAAGCTGATTATTATTCAGGAAACAAAAAGGCAGATAAAAAAGTCAAGAGCCGAGAAAAACTAATGAAGAGCGAGGAAATATCCTACAACATAGAGGTTGAAGAAGATGGGGCTTGGGGAAGTGGTGCAGACGACTTGAAAGATGCTTCAGATGGAAAATTCAATACGGAAGAATATGATAAGATTGTGGAGAACACTTTCCAAAGCCCTTTGAAAAATCCACTTTCTACTTTCTCGATAGATGTAGATGCGGCTTCTTACAGTAATTCTCGCAGAATGATTGTGAACGGAAGTTTACCACAGGCTGGCGCAGTCAGGATTGAGGAATTTATCAATTATTTCGATTACGATTATCCCAATCCAACAGGAGAACACCCTTTTGAGGTAATTACCGAAATGGCTGATGCGCCTTGGAACACAAAACACAAATTGGTTCATATCGGGTTGCAGGGCAAGAAATTAGATTACGACCAACTCGCTCCATGTAACTTAGTTTTCTTGATTGATGCTTCCGGCTCAATGAGTAGCGCAAATAAGCTTCCTTTATTGAAATCCTCTTTGAAATTATTGCTCAACCAACTCAACAAGAACGATAGAATTGCCATTGTGGCTTATGCAGGTGCTGCAGGTTTGGTTTTACCTTCAACTCCAGCCACCGAAAAAGACAAGATTTTAAAAGCCTTGGATGGTGTAAACTCTGGCGGTTCTACTGCTGGCGGGCAAGGAATCCAACTCGCTTATAAAATCGCTAAAGAAAATTTGGTTTCCGATGGCAACAACCGAGTGATTTTGGCTACGGATGGAGATTTCAATGTTGGAACATCTTCAACGGCTTCTTTAGTAGAATTGATTGAGGAAAAAAGAGATGATGGAATTTACTTGACAATTTGTGGCTTCGGAATGGGGAATTACAAAGATGGTAGAATGGAGCAAATCAGCAATGCAGGAAATGGCAACTATTTCTATATCGACAATATTTTGGAAGCGAAAAAAGTATTTGTAACCGAAATGCGAGCAACTCTTTTCACAATTGCCAAAGACGTAAAAATCCAAGTAGAATTCAATCCAACCAAAGTACAAGCTTACCGATTGATTGGCTACGAAAACAGAATGCTAAAAGCCGAAGATTTCAACGATGACAAGAAAGATGCTGGCGAATTAGGCGCAGGACACACGGTGACGGCTCTTTACGAAGTAATTCCCGTTGGTGTGGAAAGTAGCTTTGTGAAAAAGGTAGATGAGTTGAAATATCAGAAAGTGGAAATTTCCAAATCTGCGAACTCCAAAGAACTGATGACTTTGAAATTACGCTACAAAAAGCCTAATGAAGACACAAGCCGATTGATTTCGCAAACTATTAAAGATAGCGGAAAAGCATTTGATAAAACTTCTGAAAACTTCCGATTCTCTGCTTCTGTCGCTTCTTTCGGAATGATACTGAGAAAATCTGAGTTCAAAGGGAACTCTTCTTATGCAGACGTGATGGCTTGGGGAAGAAGTGCTAAAGGCGAAGACAAAGAAGGCTACCGAGCGGAGTTTTTGAGATTGGTTTCCAGTTGTCAAGCAATGGCTGGCGAGGAAGTGAGAAAGGATTAAGTAGTTGGAGTAAGAGTATTTTGAGTTGGCAAGTCTTGAGCTTTACAAAAAATAGCTTTCTTTTGCATGCCAAGAATACTATCTTGAGAGAGGTTGTAAATAATTGAGGAAACTGAAAGAATATGTTTCCCTATTTGGTTCTCTGATAAATTTTCCTGTGTTTAGCGTCTTCGTTAAGCACAGGAAATGCAGTTTTTGAACCTCTGGTTTCCTTGCTTGAAAGCCGCATTCTACACAGCTTTGAAAATCAGTGGCACCTACTATTGCCCTTTATCTAAAATATTATACCTGAGCACTTTAGGTGAAAAAGTGTAAAGATTTAATTGACAATATTAGTGATTATTACAAAGAATTGATTTTCAGATAAATACTTTACTATTCTACTATCTTTCTATTTTTTACTTGTACTTATGCTTCAAACAAACATTCCTCTCTCCGAACGAATCCGACCAAATACTTTAGAGACTTTCATTGGTCAGAAACATTTGCTCGGTCCAAATGGCGTAATCCGTAGAATGTTGGCAAATCAGCGAGTTCCTTCCATGATTTTATGGGGACCTCCTGGAGTTGGCAAAACTACCATTGCCCAAATTATTGCCGAGAAAGCTGGGAAACCATTTACGACTTTGAGTGCAATCAGCTCTGGAGTGAAAGAAGTGCGGGAAGTGATTGCCCGAGCCAGAACCCGACCTGGTTCCATTCTATTTATTGATGAAATCCACCGATTCAATAAATCCCAGCAAGATGCTTTGCTCGGAGCGGTAGAAACTGGCGTGATTACCTTGATTGGAGCAACTACGGAAAACCCTTCTTTCGAGGTAAATGCGGCTTTGCTTTCCAGATGCCAGATGTACACGCTCAAACCTTTTGTTAAAGAAGAACTGGTGGAGTTATTGGAGCAAGCCATTACCACCGATGAAGTATTGCAGAGTTACGAAATCGAACTCCAAGAAACCGAAGCACTTTTCAACCTTGCCGATGGCGATGCTAGGCGTTTGCTCAACTTGTTGGATTTGGTGGTGGCTTCTGCGGAATCAGAAAGTGTGGTTATCACAAATGAATTAGTAACTTCTTCGGCACAAAGAAAAACTGTTTTGTACGATAAATCGGGAGAACAACACTACGATATTGTTTCTGCCTTCATCAAATCTTTGCGAGGAAGCGACCCAAATGCAGCTGTTTACTGGATGGCAAGAATGCTAGAAGGTGGAGAAGACCCGAAATTCATTGCCCGCAGAATGCTCATTATGGCTTCAGAAGATATTGGCAATGCCAACCCGACAGCTTTGGTGATGGCAACCAATGCTTTCCAATCTGTTACTTTTGTGGGAATGCCCGAATCGGAAATTATTCTCTCGCAAGTGGCGGTTTATTTAGCAAGTTCCCCAAAAAGCAACGCTTCTTACTTGGCGATTAAACAGGCAAGAAAATTTGTACGTGAAACTGGGAACTTACCCGTTCCGCTTGCATTACGGAGTGCAAAAACCAACCTAATGAAGCAACAAGGTTATGGAAAAGGCTATAAATATTCCCATGATTACCAAAATAACTTTGCCAAACAGAACTTTCTCCCCAAAGAAATTGATGGACAGAAATTCTACGAGCCTAACAACAACGCACGAGAAAATGAAATGCGAAAAAGATTGAAGTTTCTGTGGGAAGAGAAATATGGGTATTGATCAATCAATGAGTAAGTATTATACCTTTCAGAATGAGGGCTGAAAAAAAAATCAGCTGCCAGCGTTATTCCAAGGTTTTACTTTGAAAACTGGCAATGGTTCTCCATCAAATCCACCTTCGAGTTTGATTGGTTTGAAGTTTTCATGAGGTTCATTTTCCTCTGCATATTGCAAGTTATCAAAAGCGATAGCTGACTTCCCATTTTCTAATTCGGTAGCAACGAAATTGGAAATATCTTCTATTCCACTTGGGTCAATTCCAAAGAAGTCGAAAATGATTAAATCGTTTTCTCTAAAATGGTTGAAAATGGATAGAATCTTTATATGAGTGTTACCTAAAGAGGTGTACTTCCAATCTAATTCTAAGCTGAATTTTTCAGCAATATGATTAGCGGTTTCTGCATCCAA
>JBLIFI010000230.1:0-7742 GCA_047633715.1 Flammeovirgaceae bacterium | reverse complement strand
TGAGCAAATGTTTGTGCATTTTTTGTATCAGATTTGATGAAATCTCTGTTTAAATCCAAATTTTGTGCATTTCCTCGAAATCCGTAAGACTTTGGACCTGCCTGATTCACCCTTGTAGTAGAATTCCGATTCATTGCCCCACCTACATTGTAGAACGGAATGGAGACCAATACTACATTTCCCATTTTTTCTTTCAGATTATCTGAGAAAAGCAAATCTCTGTAAAGTTTCAGAGTTGCATCAATTCCATCTGGTTCACCAGGGTGAATACCATTATTGATAAAGTAAACAATTTTTTTCTTCTCGTGGGATTTCTTGGCATCGAAAACATGATCGGGCGAAAGAATGGCCAAATGAAGCGGTTCGCCCGCATCAGTTAAGCCGTAACTGAATACTTCTAATTCCTCAAAACCTTGGTCGAGCCGAGCCAAGAAATCCAATCCACTTTTATAGGTTTCTGTCTCCAAACCTTCCGACTTCTCGAAAGCAGTCTCAAAATCTGCTCGATTGGGAGGGACAACTGATTCGCAGGAAACAAATAGTGTTAGAAAAAGAAGGCTTATGGAAAATATAAAAATTGATTTCATGTAGTTTTTTTAGTGGAATCAAAGTTAAGGATTACAGTATTGTAAATTCAACTTCAGTCAAATTGTTCTGAAAAGAACAAAAAACGGTTTTCAACACGTGAAAATAATTATTTGAAGTTGGTTACGATTGAACTGAACAACCATTTTTTTTCAAACCAATTTTGGATTTTGGTTTAAGCAACTTTGGAATGAATCCTGCAATAATAAGCTGTGAAAAGCATATCATCCAACAAAAAAAGCCAACCCCAAAAGGGCTGGCATTTTTATTCAACTATTTAAAGCTTTCAATTTTCTTACTCTTTATGGAATCAGAGGGTTATTGTTGCTTTTTTTTGAAAACGGAATTAAAACTAATTCCAAAACCTTCTCTGAATCGTATTTGAGCTAGTTAAGGGTAACGGAGCCTCCGCAAGAAGAATGTTGCTTATAAAATAGCGTTCCTGGGCTACCTTTAGTTTCACTTGAATAGTAATATAAATTACCTGTGCAGGTCATAGTGCTTGAGTGCCCTGCAGCTATTTTGTAACAATAAAGGCATTTTCGCTAGAGCCAACCCAAAATGTATGACTTGAACGGTTTTTTACTTCAACGTTTATGTTTCCTTTCCTCCATTTCCTATCCGATAGCATTTTTTGGTATTCTGGCGTAGCCTTGATTGAATCGTTGTAGGCTTTGATGCTCGCATCCTTATTCTCTCTGGCAAATTTAACTTCTGCTATTGTCGCCTTTTCTTTTGCGGTAAGTGTGTGTGCATCTTCCTTGGATTTCATTTCCGTTAGGTAATCTCCAATCAACTTTTTCAAATCTGTTTGGCAGGCCTTTTTGTGCTCAGGACCGTAGGCATAAGTAAGCTTCTCTTTAGCCGCCTTTAGTTTCTCTTTCAGAGATAATTTCTTTTTCACTCCTCCTTCAGATTTTTCACCACCAATTTTGATGAAAATAGATGAGATGCGTTTGAAAGAAACACCATCTTTAGAGATTCCATCTAGCCCAAAAATATAGTCTCCAATAGCAACGTAGCCTTTGCCTGTATAACCGTGTCTAATCGCCTTAACAGGATAACCGATATGTCTGTTGTAGTCTCCCAAAACATCCGCTCCTCCAGCAGAAGATTTTTTTTCTTCTTTGATGAGTGAAAAACCGCAAGGTGTTCCAGAAGGAAGTTTTTCCATTTTGATTGTTACTACATAACGCTTGCCGTCAGTGAAAGACTCCCCTTCTTTGTTGCTGTTTTCAGATACACTCCAATATTCTTGGAATTTAGTTCCTTCCTCATGTGCTTCCAAAGCTTCGTAAAGGCTTTTTTGGGCGGATAGTGAGAAATTGGTAAGCAATACGAAAACGAATAATATGATTGTTTTTTTCATCTTGTTTATGTTTAATGAGTAATAGAAATTGATTTCGTACGGAAACACTTCCTTTAGGCTTCCAATTTTTGAAAATTCTGCTCCATACATAACTCTATCAGGGTTCAGAACCCTGATAGAGTTAAATTATTGACATTCAGCAGTTGTGCCTTTGCTGTCTCCTGAAATTGTCCAGCCTTTGTCGTTAACCAGAGTAGTTCGGGCAGTTTCTCCTGTGTTACAATATTTCAACCCGTTTGCATTGAGCGTGAGGTTTGAAGGCACGGTGGAAAGCTCCGACCAGCCTTTGAGCGTGGCATCGTAGTTGGTAATGGACAAACCAGAGTTGGTGAACATAATTGACAAATCAGTTACTGATGAAATGTTCCAACCGCCTAAGTTTTGGTCAAATTGCGAAGCATTGCCAAACATACGTCTCATGCTTTTCACACTGCTTACATCCCAACCACTAATGTCGTTATTGAAAGTTCCTCCAGCATTTCCTGCTGCATAAAACATATCTGCCATGCTTGTCACTTTGCTCACATCCCAACCACTCAAATCACTATTGAAACTATCGCAAAACTTGAACATTTCACTCATGTTTTTTACATTAATAACGTTCCAATTACTTAAATCACTTGTAAAGTTAGTATTGTTCTCAAAAATGGCTCCCATGTTTGTTACGCTACTCACATCCCAACCGCTGAGGTCGCTACGAAATTTGACTGCATTGGCAAACATCGTTGCCATGTTCACTACCTTACTTACATCCCAATTACTCAAATCGCTATTGAATTCACGTGCACTAGAAAACATTTGATCCATCCTAACCACATTACTCACATCCCAACTACTCAAATCACCTGAGAAAGCACTAATTCTGAACATACCTCCCATATTAACAATATTGGAGACATCCCATTTGCTTATATCTTGGTTAAAGCCTGAGTTCCCAAAGAACATATGATTGGTGGAGGTAACAGAACTGAAGTCCCAATTGGTAATATCTTGATTGAAACTACTGTTTGCGAACGTCCATACAAATGATGTTACATTGCTTACATCCCAGTTGCTAATATTGCCCGTAAACTGACAGCTATTAAACATCTGATGCATGTCTGTTACATTGCTTACATCCCAGTTACTTAAATCAGGGTTTGTAATGCTTGAACTTCTGAACATAGAACCCATACTCTCAACAGCCGATAAGTCAGGTGCATCAGTCGCATTATAATTTAAATTTGAGCAACCTTGAAAAGTCCCCTGCATACTTCTCCATGCAATAGTCCCCCAACTTTCAATCGTCTTTATTTTATCTTTATCTCCACTATTATTAAAAGACATCGCGGCAAAGTCTCCACTGATTTTTACAGTATATGTTCCTGCATTGGCGTAAGTATGTGTTGCCGCCTCAGTCTGATTTGTACTCGTACTTCCATCTCCCCAATCCACAGCATAATCGTAAGTGTATGAGCTATTATTAGTTATTATTGGAATTGTAATAGATTCATTTGCAGAAGTGGTTTCCCAAGTTGTTACAAATGGACTTCCTGTTTCATCCACATCAGTTAATGTAACTGTTGCGGTTGCCGTCTTTTTTTCTCCATCCGCACTTGCCTCAACCGTTGCGGTTAAGGTTGGATTTGCCTCAAAATCGAACTTTGAAGCATCTGTCACACTCAATTCTCCTGTACTTGCATCAATTGCCATTGCCCCTGTTGGAGTTTGAGAAGTGATTGCATAAGCTAAACTTCCTTGATTTACAGTTGCCGTAACTGTTCCTAAACTGATACCATTGCTTGGGTTCTCATTGATGGTCAAAGCGAAATCGGAAATTGTTATTACAGTAGGAACAGTTTCATCCACATCTTTTACAGTTACTGTAATAGTGGCAGATTTCTTCACGCCTTCCACTTCGGCAGTTCCCGTTGCGGTAATTGTTGGGTTAGTCTCAAAATCGAAAAAAGAAGCATCTGCCACAGTCAATTGCCCAGTTGTAGCATCAACTGCCATTGCACCAGCAGGATTTTCGTTGGACAGAGAGAAAACTAATTCTCCACGGTTTACGGCTCCTGAAAGAGTTGCCAAAACAGCTCCATTAGCTGGGTTTTCATCTACGGAAATCGTAGAAATTGAATTGATGGAGATTTCGATTGGGGTTGGTTCATCTTCGGAAGAACAGCTGGTCAATAAAGAAAATCCAAGAAATGTTAGTAGGAATGAATAGTTTGCTTTTTTCATTAAAATATGTTTTTAGATGTTTAACATATTCCAAAAGTAAGCTGAATGCCTATCCGACTAACTCCATTCTATTAAAGGTGCAGGTAGAGTTATTAAAAATGGGGTTCGATTTAGTGAAGTAAATTAGAGTGCTTGGAGTGCTTTGAGCAGAAAGTCTTTACGCCCCATTGCAACTGGCAAAGCAGAGCAATCTTTCATATATACAATTCCCCCATCTCTTTTGTCGTATTTATCGAAATGGAGCAAATTGATAAAATGTGATCTGTGTGGTCGGAAAAAAGTGCCACCATCTAACAGAGCCACATAGCTTTTTAGTGTTTTGGAAATAAGTATGGTTCTGTCTTCTGTCAGGTAGAATCTGGTGTAGTTGCCTTCAGATTGGCAACGGATAATTTCGGATTTATCTAATAAATAAATGTGCTCTGCATCTGAAAGTACTAGTTTCTCAGAAGTTCCTTCAGTTTGTTTGTTTTGTAAGAGTGCGTCTATAGAAATAGCATTTTGTTTTGTCTGATTCAATTCCGATTCTGCCTTTTTCAAAGCATCCAACAGCTCATTGAGTGCAATTGGTTTGAGCAGGTAATCAATAGCGCTGAACTTGAAAGCTCGGATTGCAAAAGCATTGTGCCCAGTAATGAAAATAACTTTGAAATTGATTTCAGGGCAGAGACTTAATAAATCGAAACCCGTTCCGTCTTGCATTTCCACGTCTAACAAAACTAATTCTGGGCGATACTCCTGAATACAGGCCAAGCCTGAACGAACGCCATCTGCCTCAGCTAAAATTTGGACATGGGGAGCGTAATTCTCCAGAAACATTCTGGTTTTTTTCCGTGCCAGTTCTTGGTCATCTACAATGATAAGTTTCATAGTCAAGCAAAGTATTTTTCTGTTTTCTAATGTAGGAAATCTAGCTCAATTGAAATGGGACTTTCAACTCTACTTTTGTGCCTAACACCTCTTTGCTTTCACCTACTATTTCAGAAACTAATAGTTGAATATTCGTTTTCAGTTTCTCGTTATAATTATCAATCCGTTCTCGAATAATAGAGGTTGCCAAAGATTTGTGTGTAGCTGTTTTGGAAATAGACTGTGATGCTTGCGATAAGCCTACACCATTGTCAGAAACGGAAATGTTGACCAAATCGCCCTCTTTGGTAAATCGGATGCTGATTTCACCTGCCCCATTGATTACTCCATGCTCAATGGCATTCTCCACAAATGGCTGTACAAACATGGGCGGAATAGAGAGAAATTCGGGGTCAATAGAATCATCTACCTCGAAATGATAAGAAAACTCGGTGTTTGGTTGGAGTTTTTGCAATTCCATGTAATTCTCAAGCATACTAATCTCTTCCTCCAACAGAATAAATTTTTCTCTGGAGTTTTCCAGAACCTGTCTCATCAGTCTCGAAAATTGCGACATATAAGTGCTTGCTTTTAGGGAGTCATTCTTCAAAACATAACTCTGAATAGAATCTAAGGCATTGAAAATAAAATGTGGGTTGAGTTGAGAGCGGAGGAAACGTTGCTCAATTTCGGCTTTGTTGGCTCGCTCTTTGGCTGACTTCTGCTTACTCCAAAAGAAGATGCCTCCTAAAATAGCTAGAAATGAAATACTTCCGAACAAGATAAATTGATTTTTTTGTTTGGATTCTAAAATATTGATTGCATTTTGTTGTGCTAGGTTTTTTATTTCAACATCTTTTTTGTCTGTTTCATATTTAGTCTTGAGTTCTAAAGCTGCCTTCAAATCGTTCTGATATGCCAAACTATCATTCATTAATTTAATAATTCCAAGTGATTTAAAGGCAAGTTTATAGTCTCCTTCTTTAAGGTAAATCCTTTGAAGCAAACCATGCACTTGTCTTTTCATAAGACCTGTTTTGAGTGCGTATAATGCTATTTTTTTTGACTCCTCAAACTCGCCTAGCACAAGCCTAGCATGCCCCTCGTTAACCAAATTCATTATGTATTGTCTGCTCTCAACGTTTTTCTCAAATATTTTTTTTGCATCTAAAGAGAGTTGCAATGCTTTTTTTGCGTCAGTAATACTAATATTTTCTTGAAATGTAATCGCATAAGCTAGCATCGCTTTACTAAAAATGATAGCTTTTGGGAATTCAATTTTTTCTGATAAACCCAACGCCATCTGAGCATAGTGAATGGAAGAATCGACATTGTAAATACCCATTCTATTTTTGTTATCAGATCCGTATAATGAAGATAAGCCGAGGTAAGTTTTGAATAAATCTCCTTCATGAGGAGTTTCTTTGAGCGCATCAATTCTTTTTTGGTAATATTCTATTGCTTCCTCATGTCTCTTCAAATGCTTTAATACTCCAGCAATCAGTCCGTATGATTCGGCTATTTCTAGTTCATTCCTATTTGCAGAAACTCTGTGTTCTAAAGATTTATAATAGTATTGTAATGCTTTGTTTATAATACCATTTTTATACAAAAAACCTCCGTAAGTCTGATAGCCAGAAGCTAGGTATTTAGTGTCACCTATTTCTTCTAACTCATTCAGAAGGCTTAACATAAAAGTATCTGATGCATTTTCTCTATTCTTATTAAGCTCTAAAAGCAACCTTCTGCTTACAATATTAGCCTTTAAGCTATCCGTTTTTAAGTGCTTTTTCAAGCTATAAGCTCGGTCTGCGAAATAATAAGATGAATCTAAGCTTTTCAGAAAATATGATTCTGAAAGTAGAATAAATGTGTTGGCTTTTTCAATAACTGTTGCACCTGACAAGGTATTCTTTAAACTATCAATATTCTGAGCTTCTGCAACAAAAAAAATACAGAGTAATAGAAGCGCTGTTAGTAGTTGTTTCATTAAATAGTTGGAGTAGTTCTTCGTTAAAATACAAAATTTTTCGATAATTGAATTGTCAATTGTTGCTGGGAAAAATAAAAAACTGACTCACAGACGATTAAACAGTCTATGAGTCAGCTATATTAAATGATTTCTTGACTAAAAAACCAGAATAATTAGTCAAGAAGAATGCCAAACACCTTTTTTATTTACTTTCTTAAACGAGGTTTTAGTAAATCTGCTTTTTACCTGATTCATGTCTAGGACTTCTATTAAAGGCTGCCCAGGAATGGTCTGATTATGAAATATCTCTTCGCAAACAATTTCTTCCGCTTCATGTGCGGATTCTGCCGTTACTCCAAACACCATATCTCCTTGATAAACCACCTGAAAAAATAAGAAAGTATTTTGTGGCTTTGGCTTTTTAAAAATGTTCCAAATTTTCATATTTTTCTAATTTAGTAATGGGCATTATTCTTTTTTCAACGATTTATCAATTAACTCATCATCCATTTTTGTAAAAATTTTGAATTCTGTTCGCCTGTTTGCGTTTCTACCTGCTGCAGTTTTGTTCGTGGCAATTGGCTGAGTTTCTCCATAGCTTTTCACTCGGATTCGCTCTTTGTCAACTCCTCCACGAAATACAATTTGTTGCGCCACTACACTCGCTCTCCTTTCTGCCAGTTTGATATTGAAATCGTGACTTCCCACATTGTCGGTATGTCCGCCTACTTCAATTACTGCGAA
>JBLIFI010000229.1:0-7799 GCA_047633715.1 Flammeovirgaceae bacterium | reverse complement strand
TCAATAGTGTTATTACCTGAAGTAACATTGTTTTGATCCATTTCTGCAATGGAAGGAAACGAACCACTATGCGTAAGCTCATCACTCAAAACACCTGGATCTGCAATTAGTCTAGTTCCATATAAATCAGCAATTTGTATCCTTGAATACACACCTAATATTGCAGCTTCTGCACTATTACCATCAATTATAACTTGATCTGAAGTAATCAAAGACACAGATTCTTGAGTTACAAATTCTTCGCAAGAAGAGACGCCTATAGTCAATAAGACGAATAGTATTTTATAATATATTTTTTTCATTTTTATCTATTTAGAATCCAATATTTAAACCGATAATAAACCTTTTGTTTTGTGGCTGAGACAAAAAGTCTGTTCCTTGTGAGGTGTTTGTAAAACCAAATGTACTTACCTCAGGATCAGGACCATCATAACCAGTTAACAACCAAAGGTTTTCGCCTTGGACATATACCCTAGCAGTTCTCAACCCAATTTTCTCAGTAATAGTAGAAGGAAGGTTATAAGCCAAAGTAATGTTTTTCAGCCTCAAGTAAGAACCATCACTCAACCATCGAGTACTCTCAACAGTATAATCAATAGAACTACTATTTGACACACGAGGTACATCAGTAATGTCCCCAGGCTGTTGCCATCTTCTCAATACATCATTGCTCATACCAAAGGCAGAAGCAGGGTTACTCAAGAAAGTGTTTGTATTGTTATATACATCAACCCCTTCTATGAACTGGAAGAAAATATCTAGTGACAAGCCTTTATATGAAAAACTATTTGTAAGTCCACCTAAAGCATTTGGTGCATAATCACCGATTACAGTACGATCATCTGGAGTGATTGAACCATCTCCATTTGTATCAACATACCTTGACTCCCCAGTTCCAGGATCAACACCTAACCAAGTTAAGCCGTAGAAACTATTCAATGAAATTCCTTCAAAATACACAGAAGCAAATCCTGTTTCTTGTGGAGTATCACCTGATGGCAAATCAATGATCTCATTCTTCATGAAAGAAAGATTGAATGACGTTGACCACTTGAAACCACCCTTATCTACATTTATAGTTGAAAGCTCTAGCTCTATCCCTTTGTTCTCCAGTTCTCCAAAGTTGGTAGTGAAACTAGTAAAACCAGTAGATGCTGGAGTAGGTGCATCGAATAATAATCTATCCGTTTTCTTAATAAATACGCCTGCATTTAAGTTCACTCTATTTTTGAACATAGCTAACTCAATTCCTACATCTAAGGTAGCTGACTCTTCCCAACCTAAACTAGGATCACCAATTCCTACTGGGCTAGAAGCTGCTTGGCCTAAGTAGTTTGCGCCTCCTGAAAATGTACTTAGGTATTGGAAGTTACCAATTCCATCATTTCCTGTAATACCATAACTAGCTCTTATCTTACCGAACTCAATAAAGCTGACATCAAAGAAATCTTCTTGAGAGAAATTCCAGCCTCCAGAAATAGCCCAAAATGTTCCGAATTTATTATCCGGTCCAAATCTAGAAGACCCATCCCTTCTTAAAGAGATTGAAGCTAAATATTTTTCATCATAAGAGTAATTAACTCTACCAAAAACAGATTGTACAGAGTAATCTACTCTATTAGATGATGCAACAGTAGGAGTAGCCGCTGACACTAAATAGCTTAGTGTAGGCCTTGCATAATTAGTAGCCGCAGATGCATTGCTCTCATCTAGTTGTTGTTGCCAAGAAGTTCCTAAAACGGCACTGATCTTATGATTTTCTCCTAGTACTTTGTTGTATCTCAAAGTAGGCTCTAGCAACCATACACCAATATCTCTTGTGTCATAAATTCCATTACCCGTAGTTGCTCTACCTTGTGCTGTATTAGATGGGAAGTAAAAATCCTCTTTCAATAGCGTCCAATCGTAAGAGAAATCAGTTCTGAAATCTAATCCTTCTATAATTTGATAGCTCGCATTGATATTACCTAAAAACTTGAAAGTAGTTGTTTGCTGTCTTACGTTTTCCGCTAACCTTACTGCGTTAGAGTTAAAACTAGGAAGTGCATCAACAAATTCCCCGGAATCATCTCTTACTGGCCTGTATGATGGAGTCAGCAAAGCAGATGAATAAATACCATAAATATTATTATCGTTTGTATTGAGATTGTTCAGGCTTCTACTAAAGCTTATGCTAGAGCCTATTTTCAACTTATCCGTTGCATTATAATCTATATTAGATCTCACACTGTACCTGTCAAACTCAGACCCAATCATGGTTCCTTGCTCATCTCTGTAAGCTCCACTCAAGTAGTAGCTGAATTTTTCACTTCCTCCTGAAACGCTTAATTGATACTCGTTTGTGATAGCATCTTGATAAATAAGATCTACCCAATCTGTATTAGTCACACCATCCCATCCAATGTCTGCCGCAGTAGGCAGAGCTTCGTTGGGATCATCATTGAAAGCAGCCTCTCTTCGAATCATCACCTCTTCAGCCGCTGATAATTTATCGTAAGTAGCAGTAGGACGTCCTATACCTGTCCAAACACCAAAATCAATTTTGGCTTTGCCAGACTTTCCTCTTTTTGTTGTGATAATTATAACCCCATTTGCTCCCCTTGCTCCATAAATAGCAGTACTAGCTGCATCTTTAAGCACCTGCATAGTCTCTATGTCCTGAGGGTTAATACTGCTAAGAACACTTGACTCTTGCCCACCAGTAGCATTCTGAGCTATACTACCAGAAGTAGAAATAATAACACCATCTATTATGTATAGAGGTGCTTGACTTCCAAGAATAGAACTGTTTCCTCTAACTCTAATTGTTGAGCCTCCACCAGGTGCCCCTGAGTTATTTGTTACCATAACACCGGCTGTTAATCCTTGCAAGGCTTGACCAGGAGAAGCAACAGGTAGCTTAGAAATCTGCTCTGATGTCACACTAGAAATCGCAGAAGTAGATTCTGTTTTCAAGGTTGTACCATAACCAATTACTAAAATCTCATCTAATACATTATCAGAACTTAAAGTTACATTGATAATTGCTTGTGTGCCAACCGTCACCTCTTTTGCTTTGTAGCCTACAAAACTAAATTCCAATATGGTTTCTGCACCAGGGACTTTAATACTGTACTTTCCGTCAATGTCCGTAACCGTTCCCGTAGTCGTACCCTTAATAGTTACCGTTGCACCAGGAAGGGATTCTCCTGTCTCGTCTTTCACTGTACCTGTTACGGTGCTTTGGGCTATTACTGAAAACAGCAAGCCAAACATCGCAAAGGCCATTAGTAAGCTTTTCTTCATGTTTAAGAAAATTTAGTTAAAAAGATTAAAAGAACTCATAAATATTGAGTAACTGTTGAATACAATTATCCACTCAATCGAACAAAAAAAGGAATCAAATAGAACTTTAGCAAGATTACCTTGTAGTTTTTTTAGTAAAACTTCAAAAAGTTGCTTTAAAACTCTTTATTCACTTCATTTCCTTTGTTAACTCTTTGTGAAGACAATCATAAAAAGTGTTATGACAAAATCCTTAGTTGTTTTTTTTTCAGGAACATTAAATCTAGGATTAGGTGTTCCCTCATTTTGGCAGATTCTCTTTATATTTGTATTTCATATACTTAGTGGGGAGAGAATGCATTTCCTATTCTACTCTATTTAAAATCACATACAATTTAAAAATCATGAAGCGATTTCAGTTTTTCTTGGAAAATCAAGCATTTGGAGTATGCCACCGAATTGGGGAGATTTGGGGGATTTCTACTGGCGCAGTAAGGATGTATTTTATTTATGCCTCTTTTCTGACGCTTGGGTCACCAATTATTGTGTATTTAGCAATGGCATTTTGGATGAACGTAAGAAGATATTTAAGAGGAGGGACAAAAGAACATAGGATTTTCAGCTAAATCCAAAATAAAATTATTATAATATGATTACCAAGTACCTGCCTTTTGGTCACTACTTTTTGCGATAGTTTCCTCACAAGTTCGGAATGATACCAATCATTTAGCTATCATTTTACATTTACAAGATGATTTAATCAACTCAACGTCAACAACGTTGTAAAACATGACATATAACAACTCTAATGGAATAATAAAGTAGCACAGGCTGACACTTCCACTATGATTTCAATCTTTCTTTTCCTCTTTTTCCTTCACTACATAAATTTCCTCGCCCTTTTTTTTATACATATAGTTTTCTCTGGCAAATTTCTCCAACGCTTCTGGGTCTTCTTCCATCGACTTGATATTCCATTTCAACTTCTCTACTTCCATTTCATAAAATGCTCCTTGCTCTTTTAGTGCAGTGGCTTTTTCTTTCTGCACTTTTTGGTTGAAATAGCCATTTCCATCGAAAAAAATCATCCATACAGAGAAAAGCACTGTCATTATGAATATCGGGTTTTTCAGAATTCTTATAAGAATATTGTTTTTTGCTACTTCCATGTTTTTTTTAAAGATTGTTGTATTAGGTATTATCACAATTGGTTTTGTATAATAAAACTCGTCATATTGAGCAAGTAGGGAAACTCGCTCTACATTTATTTAATCCGTACCTCGACTCTCTGAGTCGAGCCGAAATACGGGTATAGCAAACCAATCGTAATAAAGTCTATTGAAATGGCAATTTTCTAATGCAAATTAAATACTTAGCAACAGACTAAAAGCTGTTGACTACAAGTAACTTTGCGACAAATTTATAGATTTTCACTCATTTAGAAGAAGAAAAACAATTTTATGAAATCTGCATTGCTCAAGGAAAACAAAAAAACGATTGGCTATGCTGTCTTATTTACGCTTATTCCCCTATTAACAAGTTCCTCACTCGCTACATTTGCTTACTACAATCAACAACAAATCCTGAGTTTCGATTGGCAGATTTGGGTGTTACTTTATGCCATTTCCACATTCACAATGGCTTTTGGAGCAACTCCAACTACATTTGTGGCAACACTTGGCGGTTTTTTTCTTGGTTGGATTTCACTTCCGCCTATGCTTTTTGCCTACTTGGGCGCTTCTTGCTTATGTTTCCTGTTTGCAAAAAGAGTGGATGGTGGAAATTTGCTAGAAAGTATAAAATCCTACAAGAATGTAGAGAAATTCTTGGAAAAGACACATAATAATGAGTTGACTTTAGTAATTTCCTCCAAACTCTCCCCTATCCTACCCTTTGCTTTGTCCAATTTCCTTTTGGCGATTCTGAAAGTTCGGTTTACAAGTTTTATTCTAGGCTGTTTTTTGGGAATGCTACCCAGAACCTGTTTGGCAATTTGGGTAGGAACACAAATTTCTGAAATCAACCAAGGAATTTGGAGTGAAACGGGTTGGATTCCAAAAATTGTCCTCTTATTATTAGTCATTGTTGCCAGTTTAGGGTTTGTGAAGGTTTTTAGGAAGTAGGTATTAGGCTTATCTTGGATTCAAGGTTAAACCCTTAATTCACGAACTGAGTAATTGTAAACTTTGATTTATACATAAAACTACCGAAATCAAAGAAAGAGGGAAAGGAAACTGATGGCTTTGTAGAGAAGCAAGAAGCCATTCGTAATAATCTCTTTTATCGCTAATGCTTTGCATAAGCAAAATGGAATCAACGCTTTTCTATTTTCATAGAAATAATATTTCCTCCTTTGCAATAATCAACTATATTTATCGCACAAACATCATTAAAACGAGAAAACCCATGTTGACAGATAGCGAGATAGTAACATTAATGCAAGATAATGAGGTTCTGAATGCTTCTTTGGAGTTGAAAAAAGAATTTTTGAGAGCAGAAGCGCAATTTTTAGATATTGGAGATGATGATTTCGTTTCCCTCATGTTGCTTGCCCCATCTGTTGGAATTGCCTTAGCAAACGGAAGTATCAGTTTATTTGAGGAACTTTCACTTAATAAGAAAGCACGTTTTCTATCGAGAGGAAGCTATTTCCTGAAAAAAGACCCGATTGTTCATGGCTTGAAATACTTGGTAAAACACTTTGACCAATGGGAAGAAAGATGCTATGCCTTTGTGAAAGCAGTCATGCTTTCTACACTCAATAAAAATAAATTTGTCTATGCCGCACTCACAAACCCTGAGTCTACCACAGGAGATTTGAGTCAAGACATTCTGAATGCACCTTACATTTTGGTAAAATTCATTTCCTTCATGTTTTTGGAGGAGGAAGATGATTTGCTGAATGCCAGCATGATTTCCGAAGTTGAATTGAAAAAAGTGCAGGAAATTGGCGAGAAACTTGGATTGGGTGAAATGCCGCTTTTCAAGCTATTCTACGATAGTTTTGAATTGAAGAAAGAAGGCGAAGGCGGGTTTTTATCTTAGGAACTCTACCACTTTGAAAAATAAATAGAAAAAGGACTGCGAAAACACGTAGTCCTTTTTCTATTTATCTTTTTAAGAAAAGAAATACCAAAAAGTATCCCAGATTTTGCTTATGCCAATTGTTAGCCAAGAAGGAAAGAGTTTATTCTGACGCCATATTCCAAAAACTTCAAAATCTGTCTTTCCCATAACCATTATTTCAGGCTCTTTAGGCTCAATTATTCCAGTAATAGTAGGAGATAGTTGTTCATATATTTCTTCTAATTCTGCATTTCTTTCCCACTACACTCTTTGTTTACAACAAAATCTACCAAAACAGTTTCTTTCAATACAACTTCATGTGTTATTTCCAACTCTGTGCAAGCAGTTTGCAAAGCGAGCAAAGTGGCTATCGCACTCGAAATTACCCAAGAGCTTCTCTCAGTCGGGATGGTATATTCTCTGTCGAGTTGGCTTATCCGAAACCTTCCGCACAGATTCTTCTCTTTTTTGAGTGTGCGGGCAATTTCCGAATCTGATTTCTGAGTAAAATCAACCACATTTTTCTGACAAGATTGGCAAAACCGAGAATCAAATGAGTTGGTTGAGTTCATCTCATTCCATTTTTGGGAGCATGGAGATGGGATTGCGATTTTCTTTTTCATAATTGAAATTGTGTTTTGTACGGAAATTTCAGAAAAACACTATGATTTTTGACCAAAGTGATTTGGCGGAAGCCATTAGCCATTCAGAAAATGATAGCTTTTTATTTTGTTCAGAAAATTCAGGAACATAATCAGGAGATGAAACTTCCAAGGCTCGTTTTCTTGGCCAAAAAGGCCTAGAATTAGTTTCTAACTCTAGCAATGGGAAATCAGGATTGATATATGCAACATCTCCCATAAAAAAGCCCGAGGAATGTCCTCTTACAAATTCCGCTATTCCTTTATCATCTGTTTCTCTCTTCGACTCCTCTGTAGTTTCTGTCATAGGTTTTTCTTCGCTGAATTCCTTCTGTTCAACAAAATCCACCAAAACAGTTTCTTTCAATGCAACTTCATGTGTTATTTCCAACTCTGTGCAGGCAGTTTGCAAAGCGAGCAAAGTGGCTATCGCACTCGGAATTGCCCAAGAGTTTCTCTCAGTCGGGATGGTATATTCCTTTTCGAGTTGGCTTGTCCGAAACCTTCCACACAGATTCTTCTCTTTTTTGAGCGTGCGGGCAATTTCCGAGTCTGATTTCTGAGTGAAATCAATTACATTTTTCTGACAAGATTGGCAAAACCGAGAATCAAATGAGTTGGTTGAGTTCATCTCATTCCATTTTTGGGAGCATGGAGATGGGATTGCGATTTTCTTTTTCATAATTGAAATTGTGTTTTGTAGGGCGCATCTCATTTTGTCGCATACTAAAAAAAGCATACGCTGGCAGAGGTCGCAGACCCTGCCAGACGTTTATTCATAACGCCAATCATTTCATTTGAAGAGTAGGTTTTAATTTATTGCGACAG
>JBLIFI010000228.1:0-7828 GCA_047633715.1 Flammeovirgaceae bacterium | reverse complement strand
GCCAATTATTTCTCGAAACATGAAGCCAATCCATTGCTAGGTTCTGTGAAGTCTAACATGGGGCATTTGTTGACGGCTGCAGGAATGACTGGATTGCTAAAAGTTTTGTTAGCAATGCAACATCAAGTGATTCCGCCCAATATTAATTTAACCAATCCAATCAAATCGGATAGTAATTGGGAAGGCAGTAACGGAATGATTACCAATCACACACCTTGGAAAGACGAGAAAAAGCAAGCAGGAATTAATTCATTTGGCTTTGGTGGCACGAATGCTCACATGGTTGTTCAGAATTATCTAGGTCAAGAAAATGATAATTTGCAAGCTGATAAGCCAGTACAATTACAGCCCATGGCGGTGGTTGGAATGGATGCTCATTTTGGGAGTTGTGAAAATCTGGAGTCCTTCTACCAGGCTATTTATAATGGCGAGCAACAGTTTAATCCATTGCCAAAAAATAGATGGAAAGGAGTCGATGCGAATACTTCCTTGCTCAAGAAATATGGGTTTAAGGATGGAATCGCATCTAAAGGTGCATATATTGAGGACTTTGAAATTGATTTACTACGCTATAAAATCCAACCTAAAGAAGCCGAACACTTGCAACCTCAGCAAGCATTATTGCTAAAAGTAGCCGATAATGCAATTAAAGATGCTGGCCTAGAAGAGCATGAAAATGTAGCCGTTTTGGTGGCTATGGAAACAGAATTAGCCATTCATCAATGCCTTTCTCGGTGGGATGTAGAATGGCAAGTAAAAGAAGCTTTGGAAAGTGCTGGTCTTGAGTTGGCCGAAGATGAAACTGCTGAATTAATTCGGTTGGTGAAGAAAGGTATTTATCACCGAGAAGGGAAACCAACTCCTAGTGAATTCACTAGTTTTATTGGCAATTTAATGGCTAGTAGAATCAGCGCTTTATGGGATTTTTCTGGCCCTTCATTTACCGTATCTTGTGGCGAAAATTCGGTATTCAAAGCATTGGAGATTGCACAAAACATGCTATCGCTAGGAGAAGTAGATGCGGTGGTAGTTGGTGCGGTAGATTTCTCTGGAGGTCTTGAAAATGTTTTGCTAAGGCAAAAGGTTCACGCAACAAACTCCAACACAAATCCATCTTGTTCATTTAATGTGGGCAATGAAGGTTGGATGATTGGAGAAGGTGCTGGTGCGGTAGTTCTAAAGAAAAACAATGTTGAAAAGCATGACAAAGTTTATACAGTCATTGATGAAATAGGAGCTATCAATACTCAAAAATTATTCGATTATATAGAATTATCAGCTACAGGAATTTCTGCTCAGGATGAATATGAGCAAGGTGAATTATTGAAAAAAACTTCTAGTAAAGCAACTGCATTAGGTACTGTCAAATCAAATATTGGGCACACATTTGCTGCCTCTGGAATGGCGAGTTTGATAAAAACGGCATTGTGCATGCATCATCGTTTTATCCCTGGTATACCCAATTGGAAAGCTCCTAAAAATACCAATTTCCAAAAAATAGCTTATTATTTCCCTACTGAATCTCGCTCTTGGATTTTGCCAAATGGTGAAACCAAAAGAAGTGCAGCCATAAATGGAGTGGGTGATATTCAACTACAATTATCTAATTCAGGCTCGGAAAACAGCAATACATCTTCGTCTTTACTAAGCCAGACGCCCAAACTGTTTCTACTAACTGGTAAGGATAGCACAGCCTTATTGGAAGAACTAAAATTGTTGAAGTCAAACCTACAAGAGGGTCAAGAGCTAAATTCAATAGCACAGGATTTATACACCAAATTCTGCCAACAAACACATCAATATTCAATCGTACTGATTGCGAAAAGCAAAGTTGATTTACTCAAGGAAATTCAATTCTTTCAAAATCAATTGGCTGTTTCATTTCAAAAAAATCAAGCTCTCAAAACTCCTATTGGAAGTTACTTCACCCCTACTCCATTAGGGCATGAAGGAAAAGTAGCGTTTGTCTATCCAGGTTCAGCAACTGCTTATAGAGGCTTGGGGAAAGATGTTTTCCCGCTTTTTCCTGAATTATTGACTCGATATGAGAACTTGGTAGGAAATCTCGACCAATTCATCAACAGCGATTACCTGTATCCGAAGTTAAAAAGTGTGGATGAAGTTGCGCCCAATATTTATGGAAACTCAATTGCCATGATGTCTTCAGGTGTTTTCTACTCAGCAATCTTTACTGAAATTTTGCGTGACTATTTCAAGTTGATGCCAGAAATTGCATTCGGATATAGCATGGGAGAATGCAGTAGTATGTGGTATTCTTTAGGTATATGGCATCCTAATGGCGCTAAGAAATTCAGAGAATCCCCCATCTTTAAAAACCGATTTGCGGGCAATTTGGAATTGCTGGCAGAACATTGGGGCATTACTACTGAAACTGCTAAAGAGCAATGGATAAGCCTAGTTTTATTAGCACCACAACAGCAAGTAGAAGCACTTATAGAAGGAAAAGAAAAAGTCTTTTTGACATTTATCAATACGAATGAAGAAGTTATTATTTCAGGTAACAAAGAGAGTTGTTTGCAAATTGCCAAGGAGCTAAAATGCCATTCCATTCCTGTTCCATTTCAAAATGTGATTCATCATGATTTTTGCCTTCGAGAAAAGGAAGGTTTATTAGACATGCATCACTTTGAAATTACTGACCAACCACCAATTGATTTTTACTCAAGCATTACCCAAGATAAAATCAAGTTAAGCAGTCAGGAGATTGCTGAAAACTCAGTAGCAGTTTGCGCGCAACAAGTCAATTTTCCAAAAACTATCCAAACTGTTTATGATGCAGGTGCTCGAGTTTTCATTGAAGTCGGAGCCAATGCCACTTGCACAAATTGGATTCAAGACAATTTAAAAGGCAAAGAATATCATGCTGTTGCGATAGACCAAAAAGGAAAATCTGATAGTAATAATTTAGTCAATTTATTGGCGCAATTAACCAGTCATGGTGTCAAATTAGATTTGTCTGTGCTCTTCCCTAAAGTAGAGAAATCTACCAAGCAAAGGCAGTTCATGAAGAAAATAATAACTGGTGGTACTCCATTCCAAGAACTGTTTGGAGATGAAGAAGTGAAGCTGCGGTTCAATAAAATAAGAAATGCTGAAAAGAAAGTACAGCCGAAAAGAGAGCTGGTTTTGGCTGGGGAGGAATCCTCTATTTTCAGTTCATCAATCGCTACTATAGAACAAGAGGCGAGTTACGATTCGCTCATTACAACGAATTTCAATAAAGTCGAAAAAATAAGGTCAACTATGGATACATCTACGCTAATCAATGAAGTTGCTGTGGTAACTCAAAAGCAAGAAATAGGAGAGAATGGACTTCGCTTACAAAATTTTGAAGCTGGCGAACAGTTTGAAGGTAAGGAAATTGTCTTTTCACAAGAAGATTTGGAGGAGTTTGCAACTGGGAAAATAGGAAATGTATTTGGGCCAGAGTATGCAATTATAGATACCTATCCTCGTAGAGTGATGTTGCCCATGCATCCATACTTATTGGTAAGCCGAGTAACCAAAATGGATGCAAAGTTAGGCGAATACAAGCCATCTACCATGACTACCGAGTACGATATTCCATACAATGCTTGGTACACTACCGACAAACAAATTCCCTCAGCTGTTTGTGTGGAGTCAGGTCAATGTGATTTGCTCCTCATTTCTTATCTAGGAATCGACTTGCAAAGTAAAGGCAACTTGGTTTATAGATTACTGGATTGTACGCTGACATTCATGGATGATTTGCCTTACGAAGGGCAAACTTTGCGCTATGATATTTCAATCAATTCATTTGTGCGTAATGGAGATAATTTACTGTTTTTCTTCAGCTATTTATGTTACGTAGAAGATCGCTTAGTATTGAAAATGGATGGCGGATGTGCAGGCTTTTTTGCAGATAATCAATTGACTGATGGCGCTGGAGTTGTGTATGCAAAAAGCGAAATTGAAGCAAGAAAAAATGCAGCACTTAAATATTTCACGCCTTTATTAAATACCAAAAAGACTGCTTTCTCAAAACAGGATTTACAATATTTAATTGATGGAGATATTGAAAAATGCTTTGATGATATTTCCTATTTCCCAAATGGTCGTAATTCCTCACTACGAATTCCTCCAGAAAAAATTCTGATGCTAGATCGTATTACTTCAGTTGATTTGACTGGAGGTGCTTATGGTTTAGGATCTATTGTTGCGGAAAAAGATTTACATCCAGATGATTGGTATTTCCCTTGTCATTTCAGAGATGACGAAGTGCTGGCAGGCTCATTACAAGCAGAAGGCGGTGGTAATTTACTGCGCTTTTTCATGCTGATGCTGGGCTTACAGCGAATGACCAAAGACGCACGCTTTCAGCCAATTTTTGGTTTGGGGCAAAAAGTACGTTGCAGAAAACAAGTAACTCCAACAGCTGATACTAAACTTATTTATAAGCTCGAAATTAAAGAAATTGGTCTTTTCCCAGATCCTTATGTGATTGGTGATTTAGAAATCATTTCAGATGGAATCATCACGGTTCACTTTGAGAATCTTGGTTTGCAATTACGTGAGAAAGACAACCCTAAATATCTTGATCCAACTGAAGGCGTAAAAATTGCACCAAGGTCAGAAGGCGCTCTGATGAATGAAAAGGACATCACCACTTTTGCATTAGGAAATATGACCGAATGCTTTGGACCTGACTTTGCGGTTTACAATGGTCGTAAAATGTCTCGTCAGCCTAATTCTGATTTGCAATTAATTTCCAGAATTTTGAGCGTAGATGGCACGAAAGGAGACTTCTCCAAACACGTTCCCATCATTGCAGAATATGATGTGCCTGAAGATGCATGGTATTATCTACAAAATTCAACTATTACAATGCCTTATTCCATGTTGATGGAGATTGCATTACAACCTTGTGGACTGTTGGGCGCTTACTTGGGTAGCACATTACAGTTCCCAGACAAGGATTTATATCTCAGAAATTTGGATGGAGATGGTGAAACATTCGCACTTCCTACTGGAACAGATTTTAGAGGAAAAACCATTACCAATAAGTCAGTACTCGTTTCTTCCATTGCACATGGCGGAACAATTCTACAACGATATACTTTTGAATTATCTGTTGATGGTCATCTCTTTTATAAAGGAAACTCTTCTTTTGGATTTTTCACCGCAGAAGCTTTGGCCGCTCAAGCAGGTTTAGATAAAGGAGCGGAAGTTCCAGCATGGTACCTCACCGAGCAATTACAGCCTGCCAATTATATGAAAATCAAGTTGGATTCGCTGTACGGAAAGATGAAACTCTTCAAAGCACCAGAATCCAAACCGCATTATCGTTTGGCAGACGATCAACTAAATATGTTGCATGAATTAATCATTGCCAAGAATCAAGGACAATTTGGGAAAGGATATATTCATGCCACTAAGTTTGTGAAAACCTATGATTGGTTCTTCACTTGCCATTTTTACCAAGATCCAGTTATGCCTGGTTCATTGGGTGTGGAGTCGATTTTGCAAGCCATGCAAGTTTTCGCTTTGCAACAAGATTTAGGAAAAGATTTCAAATCTCCAAAATTCGTTCAGGTTGCCAATCATAAAACAGTCTGGAAATACCGTGGACAAATACTTCTTTCTGTCAAAGAAATGCATTTAGAAGTTCATGTAAAAGCAATAGAAAAGCGTGGCTCACAATTAGTCATGATTGCCAATGCATTTTTGTGGAATGATAAAATGAGAATCTATCAAGTTACCGATATTGCTTTGGGAATTGAGGAAGCCTGATTGAGTTAGGACTTACACAATACTAAGATAAAATACTCGGCAGTGTTCAGAGAACCTGCTGATGTATGAATTTCGACCAAAATCGTACATTGGCGGGGCTAAAAAAAGACACCGCCAAGTACTCTTTTTTGACCTTTGCGTAGTTCATAAACGCACTAGTTAAGAAGTTGTTGTTTTATTCAAAAGTGGAGGAGATACAACTTCTCCACTTTTGAATGGATTTTGATATCACAATCGATCATAAAGAAATAGAAATATGAATTTCATTGGAACACCACAGCAATTATTTTGGCAAGGCTCTCCTAGAGACATTGTTTTCGATATTGAGGGAATGAGAGAAAAGTTACAGCAGACAGATAAGCCCTGCTACGTAATGAAGGATTTCAATGGGCGAATAGGTTTGAGTAATACAGGCGCTTTAGTGTCTGAAGGAAGAGGCTTACAGGTGTTGGCAATGGCGCATCCAATGCCTGCTACACAATTAGGCGACTCAACTTTCAGAACAGATTATAAGCTTGACTATACCTACAAAACAGGGGCAATGGCAAATGGGATTGCCTCCGCAGATTTAGTAATTGCCATTGGAAAAGCAAACCTGCTGGCTTCTTATGGCGCAGCAGGTCAAGTTCCAGCAAAAATTACTGAATCCATCCAAAAAATTCAGGCGAATTTACCTCATCAAACCTACGCTATCAATCTAATCCATTCACCCTCTGAAGGAGCTTTGGAAGCGGGCGCAGTAGATTTATTTTTGAAGAATGGCGTGAAGGTGGTAGAAGCCTCTGCATTTTTGGCTTTGACAGAAAATATTGTTTACTATCGAGTGGCGGGACTCAGCCGAGATGCGGAAAATAATATTGTGATTGGAAATAAAATCATTGCCAAAATTTCCAGAAAGGAAGTAGCGATTCCATTTATGAAAGCGCCACCTGAGGAGTTTGTAAAAGCATTGTTGGAGAAAGGAAAAATCACGCCAGAGCAAGCTGAATTGGCAAAGCATGTCCCAATGGCAGATGATATTACAGTTGAAGCAGATTCAGGCGGACATACAGACAACCGACCTTTAGTTGCTTTACTACCAATTATTATCCAGTTGAGAGATGAAATGCAAAAGCAAAACTCTTTCACTACTAAGATAAGAGTTGGAGCTGCGGGCGGTATTTCCACACCTGCTTCAGCATTAGCGGCTTTCATGATGGGAGCAGCATATGTGGTAACAGGAAGCGTCAATCAAGCCTGTGTAGAAGCGGGGACTTCTGATCATGTGAGGAAGTTATTGCAAGTGGTAGAATCAACCGATGTAATGGCTGCTCCTGCCTCAGATATGTTTGAGATGGGCGTAGATTTACAAGTATTGAAACGAGGAACACTATTCGGCCCAAAAGCCAAAAAATTATATAAATACTACCAAACGTATCAGTCAATTGATGAAATCCCAACAGCTGAGCGAGAGGATTTAGAACAGAAAGTGTTCAGAAAACCGCTTGAAGAGGTTTGGCAATCCTGTATTGAGTTTTTCCAAGAAAGAGATCCAGAACAAATAGAGCGAGCCAAAGGAAATCCTCATAGAAAAATGGCCTTGATTTTCAGATGGTATCTTGGCTTGTCTTCCAATTGGGCAAATGCAGGAACACCAGATCGAGTATTAGATTATCAAATTTGGTGTGGGCCATCAATGGGCGCATTCAATGATTGGGTAAAAGGCACGTATTTAGAGCATTACGAAAACAGGAAAGTGGCCGATGTTGCCATACGAATCATGGAAGGCGCTGCTTATCTATATCGTATCCAAAGTTTAAAAATGCAAGGAGTTGATTTTCCGAAGGAATTGGAGAAAGTGGAAGTGGTTGATGTACAATTATCTTCAGAGAAACTACATTCTCAAAAATCAGAAAAGAGTTTGGTTTCTTCATAAAACCGAGCTTTCTTTTGAAGAAGCTATATTGAAAATAGGAGTTTATTTAGTGCTTTTTAAATTAAAAAAACCCATATTCTGCTTGCAAATAAAAAAGTACTCACGAGTTTTATCTCGTAAGTGCTTTTTTAAATAGCCTCC
>JBLIFI010000227.1:0-7830 GCA_047633715.1 Flammeovirgaceae bacterium | reverse complement strand
TGTGTAAGCATCTAGATTGACTTCCACAAAATAGAACCTTAGATTAAAAATTCGGGTGGAAGTGATTCTCCATCTTTCCAAAAAGCCTTCTTGGAAATTGAAAACCCATAGGCTTATCCCTAAAAAACCAACTAAAAAAAAACCGAAAAGAAGCAACTTTAGTTTTTTTGGAAGAGTGGCAAATAGGTAAATAAAAGTTGGGAATAGAATAAAAATTCCCGCATATCTCACAAAAGAAAGAGTGAGAAGTAAGAGAATGGAAAGTAAAAGCAATCTCCGATTACCACTTTTCTCGTAGCTATTCAGGCAATAAAATGCCACTAATAATAAACAGATAAAAAGTGGCTCAGTCCAAGCAAAGGAATGAACCCAATAAAGCGGGAAAGAGGTTGCCATCAGAAACCGAAACCCTACCCGAAGAACTTGGTTTTTGATTTCCGAACCGAAAACATAAAGTACGGAAATGGAAACTAGCAGAAAAAATAAATTTGTCCACCAAATCCCACTGATTCCCACCACATGAATCAGAAGCGGATACAGCGGAGGTTTGGTTTGAAAACCTTCTGCCGAGAAACCGACTTCACCAATTTGCTTGGCAATTTCGAGGTAGAATTCAGAATCATAAGTAAAACCTAGCCCACATTGGTTGGCAAACGAGTAAATACAAATGACAATTAGCCATGAAATCAATAACCCAATCCGGTAATACTTTCTACTTGTTTCCAATTTGGCTTAGATTAGTTATTTGACTTTTGCTTTGGCGTAAAACCATTCCTGAAAAAAAGGGTTTATCTGGTAGCAAAACAACTGTTTTTAAATAGAAAAGCTAAATTTGCCATTGAAATTTCCACTCATACTTCGTAAATCATAAATAAAATGCCAATCCATCCATATCAATATTGCCCAAGTCTTGTAGAATACAAAAGGCGCAAAACCATAGAAGTTACTATTGGAGATGTGAAAATGGGCGGAGACAACCCAATTCGTGTCCAATCTATGACCACTATTGACACAATGGACACGGAAGGCTCAATTGCTCAAACCATCAGAATGGTAGAAGCAGGTTGCGAGTATGTGCGAATTACTGCGCCAAGTTTGAAAGAAGCGCAGAATTTGGCGGAAATTAAGAAAGGCTTACGGGCAAAAGGCTATGATGTTCCGCTCATTGCCGACATTCATTTTACTCCAAATGCTGCCGAATTGGCAGCCAAAATTGTGGAGAAAGTGCGAGTGAATCCTGGAAATTATGCCGACAAAAAGAAGTTCAATTTCATAGAATACGATGACGAGTCTTACCAAGCGGAAATTGACCGAATCCGTGAGAAATTTTCGCCTTTGGTAGAAATTTGTAAGGAATACGGAACTGCCATGCGAATTGGCACAAATCACGGCTCACTTTCCGACAGAATTTTGAGTCGTTATGGCGACACGCCCATCGGAATGGTGGAATCTGCTTTAGAGTTTTTGCGAATTTGCGAAGATTTGGAGTACTACAATATTGTGCTTTCCATGAAGGCGAGCAACACGCAAGTGATGATTCAGGCGTATCGTTTATTGGTTCAAAAGCTCGATGAAGAAGGTTTAAAACCTTATCCACTCCACTTGGGCGTAACCGAAGCGGGCGATGGCGAAGATGGCAGAATCAAGTCTGCGGTGGGAATTGGCGCACTTTTGGAAGATGGTTTGGGCGACACCGTTCGGGTTTCCCTTACCGAAGAACCCGAAGCCGAAGCTCCTGTGGCTCGTAAGTTGATTGACCGCTACACCAAACGCAAAAAACTGGTTCAGATGCGCACTTTTGAGTCTGCATCTTCGCAGAGGAAGTATATTGAAATCCCACCCAAAAATCCATTTGGTTACGAGCGAAGAACTACGCAGGAGGTCGCTAATTTGGGTGCAACAAATGTGCCTCGCATCATTGCCGACTTTAGTGAAATCCACCCAATCCAACCAAAAGATTTGAAGGTAGTTGGGCATTCTTATTTGCCAGAACTCGACAAATGGGGAATGAACGACCAAGGTTGCGACTATATTTATACAGGAAAAAACAAGCTCGATTTCATGCTCCCAAATGGCTTGAAAGAAGTTTTAGATGCTGAAATTTGGTCAACACAATCGGATAAAGTCAATGCCATTCCTTATTTCTCAATCCAAGAATTTAAAAATTCCGAAGAGTTTCATCAAAAATTAAATTTTGTTGGAGTTTGCCTGTCCAACTGCGATGAGTGGCTATTCAACTTATTAGAAACTCGTTCGGATATCGCCCTAGTATTGACCGCCAATTTTGAAAATGCTTTGCAGGAATTACGTCAATTTTTCTTCCAGCTTTATCAACGCAAATTAGAAACTCCTGTGATTATACGCAGGGCATTTCCAAAATATGATGCGGAAACGCTCCAACTCCACGCTTCCGCAGACATCGGAGGCTTATTGATTGATGGTTTCGGAGACGGAGCCATGTTGGGAATGGAATTGGTGAAACAAGGTTTAGACAAAGCCGCACTCCTGCAAACTGCCAAAGAATACAACGGACTCGCCTTCGGAATCCTCCAAGCAGCCAGAACCCGAATGACCAAAACGGAATACATTTCCTGCCCATCGTGCGGAAGAACCTTATTCGATTTGCAGGAAACCACCGCCCTAATTCGCCAACGAACCGACCATTTGAAAGGTGTGAAAATCGGGATTATGGGTTGCATTGTGAACGGCCCAGGCGAAATGGCAGATGCAGACTATGGCTACGTAGGTTCAGGAAAAGGGAAAATTACTTTATATCGAGGTCAAGAAGTGGTAAAAAGAGCTGTTCCCTCTGCCAATGCAGTAGATGAGCTGATTGGAATTATTCAGGAGGATGGAAATTGGTTGGAGAGAGAAGTGAATTGAAATTGTACAGTCGAATAAAGAAAAGGCAGAACAACTAAAGTTGTTCTGCCTTTTCTTTGTCGTACTTATAAGTTTAAAAATAAATCTTCGTATTTGGCAAAGCCTTTTCCAAATCTCTCATCTGACCATGAGTAAATGAGTTTCCTGCCAAAACTAATTGTTTGAGGTGTTTCATTTGCTTCAATTCTTGAGGAAAGCCAGTTAACTCATTAAAAGACAAGTCTAATTCCTCTAGTTTCTTTAATTGGGCAATCTCCGCAGGAATACTTTTTAAGTTATTCTGACGCATATACAATTGTTTCAATTTACTCAGTTCAAAAATAGAGCTTGGCAAGAAACTAATTTGATTTTTAGCAAAGTTCAACTCGGTAATATAAGGTGTTTTGCTGAAATCGCCCGAAATCGTTTTGAGCTTATTACTACTCATATCCAAATGAATGAGATGCTTGTAATTCAATACCTCAGCAGGAAGTGAAGTAAAATTATTGTCGAACAAGTTAAGGTAAACCATAAAATCCAACTTAGAAGAACCTACTGGCATTTTGGTAAGCGTTTTTGAGCTGAAATCAGCACAGAAAACCAAATCTGGGTCAGCCTCAATCGTGTTGAGTGTGTGACATTGTACTTTGCTCTTCTCCTTCAGCATATCAATGGCGCTGTCTGTTCCGTATTCTATAGCGGAAATTAAATCATAGCACAAATCGGTGCTGAAAAACCCCACTTGTACGCCTAAAAGGTATTTTGATTTGGCTCTTTGGTAATACGCATCACCAAAAGAATGCTTTATGCTAATGGCATTTGTAAAATCTCCAATTGCCTGCACGTAATGTTTATCTTTCAGATTTTCCATTCCCAATTCATAATGGCTCATTGCTTCATCTCCTACAAAAGAGAAAAGGCAAAAAGATAATGCAGTCAGGAATGCCGAACGCTTGAAAATCTTGTCTGTCATAGCCTAAAGGTATTAAAAAAATGAAAATATTGGAATATTTTTACTCTATCTCTATAAAGTTATACACTTTTTAGTTAAAGATAGCAATTTACTACTATCTATGATTGTGCGATTTTGTATAAAAAATAAGTTTTAGAGAATCCTTTCTAACAAAACAGCACTTTTTAAGCTTTTAATAACTATTGGAGAGGTTAATAATTTAAAAAAAATACAGAATTAATTGATTTCAACAAAAATAGACTTTACTTTCAGTATTAAATAATCAATACGGTTAAAAGACTTGCATTAACAGTCCTATGTAAGTTCTTAGTAAGAATATTCTGTTATGAATTTGCGCTGTATTGATTCTAAGCCATAAATCTGATTTTAGAGAGATAAAAACAAAACATTCTGACTATTTACTCTCGTAAATAGTCAGAATGTTCGTGGGAGTTGTGAAAGGCTACTGCTTTATGAATTTCTTTACAGCTCTTTTATTTCCCTGCGATATTTGGAGGAAATAGAAACCTTGCTCCAATTTGGAAATGTCTATTTCAAGTGTATTTCCTTCATCTGAAAAGTCTAAATGTTGAATTTCCCTTCCCGACAAATCTGTGAGCATGACTTTCCAATCTCCTTTTAATCCATTTTCCATTTTCAAGAAAACTTCATTCCCATTGGCTGGATTTGGGAATAGGGAAATTGAATTGGAAATATTATCGTATTTTGTTCCATTCACCCTGTCAATTGGCAAGGTGGTAACTAGAGTGTTCAGCGTAGTATTCGTTTGGATTGCCTCGTTGAAATCAAAATAGATAAAGGCAGTATTCTTCACTTCTGTATTCTCTGCCACATCTGCTTTTGGAGTAATTTGAAAAGTGACAAATCCGTGTGAGTTGGGTTCATCTACTACAGAATCTGCCAGAAGAATATTGTCGAAATAGAAAGCAAAGTTATTGTTGCTTATTTCAGTACGCATTTCATGGCTCGAACCAAGGATTTTGAGACTATTCAGGTCGAAATCACTTTGCAAAGTATCTCTGATTACCACATTGAAAGCCGTATCTGTTCCCGTATTCTGAAACCTGATTCTGTATTCTATCGGCTCATTTTTGAGTGTGAAGCGTTCTTCGTTAATTCCATTTGGGAAAGCGGTTTTATCGTTCGGATCGTAAGCACAAGTAATTAGAGTAGTGCGAACCTTTGACTCTTCAAAAAGAACATTCCCATTTTCAATCGCCTCTACAGAATAAGCAAAGCTGATTGAGTCGCCAATGTTCTATTTTTTTACCCCAACCATTCCCAAGCACTTCGGTAACCGCCAACCGAATCAATATAATCCAGAAAACCTTTGTAAAATTTGTGTCCGCCCAAGGTGGCAGAGTCGCCAATGACCACGAGTTTTTGCTTGGCACGAGTCAGAGCTACATTCATTCTTCGGGTGTCTTGCAAGAAGCCAATCACTCCATTTTCGTTGCTTCTCACCAAACTGATGTAAATAATAGATTTTTCCTGCCCCTGAAATCCATCTACCGAGCTGATTTGTGTGATTGGCGCAAACTGCTCCCAAGTTTCCAAATGCTTTATGTCCGATTGGATTTGGCTTACCTGCGCTTTGTAGGGAGAAATGACTCCAACCGATAAATCCTTCTTCAGTAAACCCGAATGGTTTTCGGTAATGTGTTCAGTCAATTGAGCGAAATGCTTGAGTAACAAATCTGCCTCGCCTTTGTTGAGCGTGCTACTTCCTTTTTCCTGTCGAGATTCCTCAAATCCGCAACCTGCCGTGTCAATAAATTCTACTGGTTTCCCCAAAATGAAATCTGATTCATCTGCCAAAAGTAATTTGCTGACAGATTCGTGTGCTTTCAAGTTTCCATGATAGAATTGCTGATTAGAAAACTCCATAATCTGCTCGTTCATTCTGTATTGTGTGTCGAGCATGACTTCAATAGATTGCGCTTCTGTGATTTTTTTTTCAACCAATCGCTCCAACATAGTAATCTCTAAGCCTTGTTTTTTTGCCTCGCTAGATTTTACCGTAGGAGGGAGTTGCTGATGATCTCCAGCCAAAATAACTCGGTTGGATTTTGTGATGGGAATCCAAGTGGCGGGTTCGAGCGCCTGTGCCGATTCGTCAATAAAAACGGTAGAATAAGTTCGATTACGAATATATCGGTTTGCGACACCAACCAAAGTTGATAAAATTACTTGGGCAGAATCTGCCAAATTCTTCACAATGTAATCTTCTACTTTAATAATCTCATCCGCTACTTTTCTCGATTCAGCAAAGAGTAATTTGCGCTGTTCTCGCTCATCTTTTCCGAAGCTTCTTTTATATTTGTGAGCTAGATTTTTGTATTCTACCACCTCTTTCCGCATTTTTCGCAATCGCTTAAATTCGGGATGTTCTGCCATTTGTCCATCCAGACTATGATGCATCAGCGAGTCGGTGATTTTTGCAGGATTTCCAATTCGCAGAACCTTCAAGCCTTTTTCTGCCAATTTTTCGGTCAGCAAATCCACAGCCGTATTACTTGGCGCACAAACCAACACTTGCTTTTCATGTTGGAGTGTTTGCTTGATTGCCTGAACAATTGTAGTCGTTTTCCCCGTGCCAGGCGGGCCGTGAATGATGGCAATATCTTTTGCATTCAGAATATTCCGAATGGCTAAATTTTGAGATTCGTTGAGGTTCGGAAGAGATTGGAAATGAGGTTGTTCACTTTCTCTCAACCATTCGGGGGCTTTTTCGCCCAAAAGCACTTGGCGCAACTCTTTCAACCTTCCTTCTTTGGCTTCCATCGTTCGCTTCAAAGCACGTTCCATTTCCTTGTAAGTCACGGAATCAAACAGTAAATCCAACCCTAGATTATTATCGTCTGCCCAATCAGGTAATTCCTCCGCACGAAATCCGACCTTCACGGAATCTGACCAACTAGAAAGTACTGTTCCCGAAAGTTTATCATGCTTATCAGAGTCTTTCGCTGTGGAGTAGAAAGTAACCAAACTCCCGACTTGGAAACTGTGTGAAGCCCCAAAATTCGATTTCCGCTCCAAAGTCAGTTGGAGTTGTTGCATTCCATAATCCTTCGCATGAATTTGGACAGGATGCCAGGTTTTTCCATACTTTTTTCGCTCACGCAAAGGCGTTTCTAGCATTTGAGTGCGGTATTGCTTTAAATCCTCTTCATTCTCCAACTGAACGAGTTTGAGTAGTTTTTCTAGGTATTCCATAAATTTCTGATTGCAATTTGGGTAAAGGTAGAAGGATATTTCGATTGTAGAATTGACCCGATGTTTGGGTTTTGTAAGTTCGACTCTCACATAATAAAATCTCAACACGGCAAACAGTAAATGGATTAAGACAATTACAGAGGTTTTTTATAGCCATTGGAAAATCGGAATCCATTGGATAAAAATATTGAAAAAACTCATTGACCAGCATTTTAGTCAAAATGTAATCGTAAAATTGGCCAAACAATAAACGTAAGTAATCTAGCTTAAATACTTTCCTATTCTGGGTTCTTAACAATCTCATTTATAGCCAGATACAAAAATAATAAATAGCACAACGTGCTTACCGCTCACTAATGGTTTGAATGCCTTTTTTTTACACATATTTATTTCTCTTTAATCCATATTTGATATACTTTGGAGTAGTGTCTCGCACTTGTAGATTCCCTATTTCTTTCGCTTTCGCCAGCTGTACACCTTTTTCTCCTTTCTATAAATGTTGCTTTGAAGCCTTTACAATCAAACTCGAAATTGTACTTATTACCCCAATTATGGGTTACATATTAGATAAGTACAATTTTAATTCCATCTTCGTTTCCATTGACCTTTGCTTTAGGTTTGTCTGTCAGGTAGGTATATGCCACGAGTCCTCCCAAAACGTTTGCCAAGAAATTTTCTGGTTTTCTGTATCTTGTGTGGCAGATGTCGAGCATTTCCTTGAGCATCCCATTGACGGTCTCTATGATGCTTCTTTTCCGCAGGTTGAGTTTCTCCCTCAT
>JBLIFI010000226.1:0-7831 GCA_047633715.1 Flammeovirgaceae bacterium | reverse complement strand
GCATAGTTTCGAATTCCCACTTTTTTGCTTTATCTTAATAATCTAATCGTGCCATATTCCACTTGTTTTTTGACTCTTCAAAAGCACAAATATCCGGGGAACTTTTCTCAATCTTTTGAACAGCCTATATCTGATACTACGCACGAGTTTAATTTTTTAGTGCGATTTTCAAGTATTCGTTATCTAAATACACAAAGACGCAATGCCTGAACGACTCAGAGAGTCGTGGTACGAAATCATACTTGTACCTTGACTCTCCGAGTCGAGCAAGTTACTACGACAAAACCTAGGTTTTTCTTCTGCGTAAAATAAGGCAGTATGATGATTTTACCGTTCGAAAAGTTCTCTTTTTGGTATCATGTCGATAGTTTCACTACAGACTGTGAGACAACTATCTAATAGTATGAAGGCAGTCAGAAGCAATATTTGCTGTGAAAATAGTTCCTTCGCAGACTCAGGATGACATATCTCATTTGGTTTTTCGAAAAAATAAAATTCATCAATACTAAAATAAGTGGTTCTCTGACAAATTTTGTGGAGGTCTAAATTACTAGATTAAAGAACCTGATTTCTAGCCAATCAAATATAGTTTTCCTCGTTGCGTGTCTCACGCAACACCTTGAATCACATAAATTGTCAGACAACCAAATAAGTATCCTATTTATAATAGTCTTAAAATAGAACCTACCATGAAAACAATCTTCCTTCAAATATCGCTGGCATTTCTATTGTCTTACTCTGCAATAGCACAAACGCAAAAAATTGCCCACAAAAGCCACAGCAACTCTGCTTTTGCAGTAGATGAAGACCTAAAAGACGATTTCGGAGCCTTCCCGTGGATGACTTATCGGGAAATGGAATCTGATTCGGTTGGGTTGAGGGAATTCCTGAAAACAAAAAATGGGAAGAAGTTAGTAAAGTGGATTGAAAAACAGCCAAAAGATATGGATATGCAAAATCCAGAAAACGATAACAAGCATGAAGAATTCTGGAATGAGTTTGAAAGCTTGACAAAAAATTGGAAAGAGAAGTATTACCTTCCATTCTCAGCAGATGACTTCCGAAGAAACCTAAAAACAAACTATAAAGAAACTCGAAAGCTCATCTTAAATAACTCGGAAAAAGGCTTATTGAAATACAAATCACAAGGCTCTATTTTCGAGAATACTGGCAAAGTAGTTTTCGGAATTGCCTTTTTGTGCTTGGCAGGTTGGGTTTATAGGGAATCGGCTTAGTTTAAGGTTTAGCTAGAAAGTCTGTAAATGATTGGATAAACATTCATTTTACGTTTTTCAACAAATTCTCACCTTAAAAATATCCATAGTTATCTCATTTTGAATATATTACATAAAAACACAATATAGATACACAGCACTTGTTAATTCACAAACAAACAAACGAGCGTTGTTTATCCATGTGTCATTTCGTTTATTAGGATAATTATAAGGTAAAATGCAGAATTTACTGAAAGAGTTAAAAGCTATAAAAAACCAGTTTTCTGATATTCATAATCAGTCAAAACAGAACCCAGAAGAGTTTTTTGCCAAGCTGGGTTATGATTTTGACAAATTGAAAAATCAATCACCTGAAGAATTAAGAAATACTCTAAAAGAATTGGAATCAATTAGAGAAAGAATGCTAACCTCGTTTGGTAAAACGGGAAACCCAATTCTGAATTCTGATAATAGAGATTCCAAAAAAATAGAAAATTACTATAAGAAAATCCAATCTCAAGGTGGAGACGCAAACTTGACCGATATAGAGAAATTGCTTAACTTTTTTGATGAATACACTAAAAGCGAAACTGAAAATATTGGGCAATCATGTTTTCATTATGATTCTAGTAATTGCGATTTAAAAATAATTGATGCTCACAGTTTACAAAAAAACGGTGCTTTAAAAGTTATTTCGTCCGAAAAACATGAAGTGATTTTTGTAGAAAAAGAACTCTCAACAAATAAAAGAGTGCCAAAATTGATAAAAAGGGTAAATGCATCAACTTTTAAAGGATTTTGTCATAAACATGATGAGGTATTTCAGAAAACAATTGAAAAAGAGGTATTTGACAACTCTAACGAGCATTGTTTTCTGCATTCTTATAGGTCTTTTGCATATTCTTATCATATAATTAAACAGAGACAAGATTATATAATATCAATTCTAAAAAGTATTGAAACAAGTGTGTCTCCAGTACTTAATGCATTACCCGATATATCCTCAATTTTGGGTGGAAATCTCAACTTACCTATTCAGTCACTAGAAGATTTACAAATCAATGATGAACAAAAAAAAACTTTATCAACTTTAAGGTATGAAACTTATAAGGAATCAATAAATAAATATCTTGAAAATCAAGATTATGATGAGCTAGATTATATTATTTATTCAAAGAATCACATAGTTCCTTTAGCTTGTTCTTCCTGGATTAAATCTCATTTGCATTTTGGAAATGGACTTCTAATTCACCATAATAATGAACTTTATCATGGTTATCCAATTTTGGTAACAATGATTCCTGAGTCAAATGGACAAACTCATACTATTTTAGCGAGATTTAAGTCCGACATGATTAGTGGATTTTTATTTGATGAACTAAGAGCATTAAAAACTGATGATATAAATAAGTTCGAGTTAACATTAAGTTCGATAATTTTAAGGTTCGTAGAAAATCTTTATTTGTCTCCTCAATGGTGGAATTCATTAGATGAATATTTAAAAGATAATTTCTTGAATGAGATAAACTTGTGGAGTTCTAATTTCATGAAATTAGAACTTTCATCAACAGTTGTGAACTTTTTTGATGAGATATATAAAACACAAACTAGCAATAGTAATTGAACCACTTTTAAAATAACGGGAATTTGCGTTACACAAAACTCACTCTACTCTTCCTATTACTGTCTCCAACCTCAATTTTCTCACAAAGCGCAGAAGGTTATTTCACAGTTTTAGCTCAGTATGGGGAAGTATTGAATGGAGCAGAAAAGCTTTCCGACTTCAATAGAATATTCGAGTCTAATTCAATCATTTTAAATGACAGCAGTTATTTGGGTTTGGCACATTCTTCTGGAAAATATGTGGAGTTCAGCGAAATGGATTTTACGAAGACTATCTTAGGAATGGTGATTAAATAAATAACTTCTTTATCGAAGTTTATTTTTGAGGCTAGTCTAGGCAAAAATTGCAGTCATAGCATCGCTATGGCGAGATTTTTAACGAAGAATAGACCAAAAAGAAACAAGAGAAAAAGCGCATTTATTTAATTTCCGTTCCTTAGTACATGACATTTTTTTATTTTCTCACTTCAAAGTAGCCGTTCAACCACTCGGAGAGTCTTTTTGCAATTCCATTGTGGAACTACTCCGAGGGATTCACTCAATTTTTGTCATGTACTGAGAATATTTCTACTTTAATGTAATAGTATATGGCTACATATATCCAACTAATTTTAGGTTATAAGTTAAACACAAGATAAAGCTGTGTCTGTCAGCGTGACCCGGTCAGAACCCTTCCACGGTGGCCATCAGTTCTGACAGTTCTCGGTAGAATCGGATGGCCGATGCCATTGCTCTCAACTTCTCAAATCCGATGTGACCCGTAGCGGGTGCTATCGGCTCCGAGGAAAATAAAAAATGTATAGCAGTATGAATTCGTCCCTCAATAAGTTTTGAAAGCCACCCAACTCCTCAATAATACGTATCGAAATCAAGCTCACTACTACATGATTTATTCCGAGTAAGCACCAGATGAATATGTCAATTCGTAGCTGTGAGTATATATTTCAAAAACAATTCCAAATGGGTCTTGTACATAACACATCTTAAAAGGCTTATCATTCGGATAGTATTCTCTAATCGGCATTCTTTGCTTTCCACCGTAGGATACAATTTTATCGATTAATTCCTCAATATTTGGGTCTTGTACACAAAAATGAAAAAGCCCTGTATTGAATGGATTAAATTCAGGTGCTTCTTTAATTCCATTAGGAAATGAGAATAGTTCAATCCCGATTCCGTCTGAGGTCGATAAATGAGCAATTTCAAATTCTTCCCAATTCTCTCCAAAAACGTCAATGCACATTTGTCCAATTGCTGTATCCTTTTCCTTTTTTACTTTAGAGGGTTTCATAATAACGTACCAACCCATTACTTCTGAATAGAATTTTACAGCTTCGTTAATATTCGGGACTGTAATTCCAATATGTGAAAAGGATTTTGGATAATTTTTATTGTCTTTCATAAATTACAGTTTTGTTAGTTTTAATTCACGGATATACTTGTTTTCTAAACTTGATAATAACGTATTTTGTATGTAGGGTGGCGGGCTTTTGCCCGACATGAACGTCATACATATTGTTAGCGGTTTGTTCTCTTCCTTACATTTTCATTTGGTTATGTATTGAAAATCTTCTTTTCGAGTTAAGTATTCCAACGATAAAATCCATACTATTTTCATTAAGAAAATAATTTTTTGCATTATGGGCATAAACTCTAAATGCGACCTTGTAAAGTACATATACGCACCAAAATAAAAGGTCAGCAGAAAAATAATTGACAAAAATTTCATCAAAATCAATTTTGATTACCATTACCGTGATATAGAAAAATATCAGAAGTGTCAGTATGCTTGATGTAGTAACCATTATATCATGCATAGAAGGCACCACAGTAATAAATCCTAAAATCGTTACCAAAACCCCTAAATATTTAATTACGAGAGAAGCACTTTTAATTTTTATTCTGTTTGAGAATTTCACGAAAAACACTCCAAAACTGGCAGTTAAGAATAATACGCCCAAAATTGCATAAGGTCTTGCAGCATTCTCTGTTCCGTTAACTGCCAAAGGTCTTAGCAAATTACTTATATAGTTGTTTGCCCAATCATATCCTTCTGAATTTACATTTTCATAGGTACCACCTGGATAATGAAATGTCGCTAATATTAACAAAAATGTGCCGATTATTATCCCTATCAGGATTGCATAATTTTTCATCATTAATTTTATTTGAATGTTTTTTCTTTAATAACCGCTAACAATTAATATATACGCTATCATACAAATAATTGCTATAAAAGCAACGAAATGCACGTATAATTATACAATTTGGTTGGATATGTATTCATTAAGTATATCCAACGAATTTCAGGTTATAGTGATGTGATTTGTGACAGTAATCCGCTCCGAAATTAGTTTCTAAAGCCACCCAACTCCTCAATAATACTTATCGAAATCAAGCTCCACTAGTTGTAGCACCTGCTACGACTCCTAACCGCCAAAATTCATTTCAACTTTCAATAAACTCACGATATTTCTGTGCTTGTGGTAGAATTGAGCGAGCGCTTGTGCCTTTATCTCCAAAAATAGTATTACTTGTTTTATACTGCCTTTTTTTGATAATAGAAATGGTTTATGAATAGTTGACTCCAAGAATCTTCGCTAAATCATTTTCCTGCGATTTCAGCTCTTGGTAAATTTTCATTTGCTTGGTTAATTCATTCTCAGATTCTGCCACTTTTATCTTTTCCATTGCCTGTTTCCTGATTTTCTGAACCAATCGGAACTTCATTCGGCAGAGGTTTTTGAAAACAATATCTTCCAAATTATGGTCTTTCGGAGGAATGAAAATCTCATGTCTTCCCATCCAATGTTCGCTAATTAACCCTCGCTCTGTGGTCAATCCAATTATTTCTGCCTGGATTGCGGGTTCAGATTTGGCAATGAGTTCATAGGTAGTTGGACATTTCCCATTCTCCATTTCCGCCAAGTACATTTCCATAATTCGCTTATAGTTTGGAGAGTGAAATGTAACACCTTGACTTTCCTCTAGCCAATATTCTGCTAATTTTTTGCCTTCTTCCACCTCTTGCGAACCGTATTCTAATAGAATCCGAACAGACTCTTTCTCTTGGAAAAGGATGGATTCATCTATTTGTGTTACAGGAGCTACTGCTTCTGCTTCCTCAAATTTCTGGGCAACCTCTCCATTTGTAAACGACTCATTGAATTGCCCAAAATCTTCATCTTCTTCGGAAAAAGTAAAGCCCGCTTCAAAATCATCTGTGGGAGTGAATTTGGTGGAGTCGTAATTTTTCTGAGCTTGTTCTCTGGCTCGTTTTTCCGCTCTTTGGTTTTGCTTAAAAGCTTTTTCTCGGTCGGAGAGAATGATTTTGTTTACTTCATCGACCAGAATTCCCACTTCAATATTCAATACCCGACTGCATTCTTCACAGAAAACGGTACGCTTAATTGGGTCGGGAATTTTGGCAATGCTTTCCACAATGCTCCGAACGGCTTCCGCTCTTTTTAGCGGACTTCCTTGTGTGTCAGCAAGCTGTAAATCAGTTTTGAAGAGAATGAAATCCTTAGAAGTTTCCTTCAAATATTTCCGAAATTCACTTCCGCCAATTTTCTGTACATAGCTGTCTGGGTCTTCGCCATCGGGGAAGCGAACAACTTGCACATTCAAACCTTGGGAAAGCAACATATCCACTCCACGCAAAGAGGCTTTGATTCCCGCAGAATCGCCATCATAAAGTACGGTTACGTTTTCCGTAAATCGCTTAATCAAGCTGATTTGACCTTCCGTCAGCGAAGTTCCCGAAGAGGAAACTACATTCTCTACGCCATTCTGATAAAGGGAAATCACATCGGTGTAGCCTTCTACCAAATAGCAATTATCTTCATTCCGAATCGCTTTTTTAGCTTGGAAAAGTCCGTAAAGCACATCCGATTTGTGGTAAACATCCGACTCTGGCGAGTTCAGATATTTTGCCATCTTATCTTTTTTCAGCGTTCTTGCCCCAAAGCCAATGGTTCGCCCAGAAAGATTATGGATTGGGAACATGACTCTGCCACGGAATCTGTCATAGCGTTTCCCGTCTTCTTTGGCAACCACCAAACCTGCTTGCTCCAAAACCTCTTTAGAAAAGCCATTTTTCAGGGCAGCATCCTCAAAATTCCGCCATTCATCTTGGCTATAACCCAACTCGAATTCCTCAATAATCTTAGTATTGAATCCACGCTGTTTGAAGTAGCTTAACCCAATTGCTTTGCCTGCTTCTGTTTTGGTAAGTTGTTCTTGGAAATGAGTTTTGGCAAAGTTGAGCGCAATAAAAAGGCTTTCCCGAATACTATGAGCCTCTTTTTGGGCATCGGTCATTTCCTTTTGCTCCAGCTCAATATTGTATTTCTTAGCGAGATATTTCAACGCTTCCACATAGCCAATTCCCTCCATTTCCATCACAAAAGTAATGGAGTCGCCTCCTTTGCCTGTACTGAAACACTTGAAAATCCCTTTGGCTGGACTGACTGAGAATGAAGGTGTTTTTTCGTTGGTAAATGGGGACAAAGCCCACCAATTTTGCCCTTTTTTCTTCAAAGGCACAAAATCCTCCACAACCTCCACAATATCCATGGCGGCACGAATCTCCTCTATATTATGGTCTGAAATGCGCAAGGTTCAATTGGTAAATTAGTGAAATAGCAAAGTTTAGTTGTGGCAATTGAATTACAGAAAATTTTTCAAAACTGAATTCAATTGCAACCATCTTCAGATGGTTGATTACGAAAACAAAGTTAGTTCAATTGAATGAGTAGGGCAATTTTAAAATCAGAATCAACGAGTACGCAATCATACTATTCCCTGACTCAAAACATTCTTATGAACACAAAGTTGACTTGTGACAAAAATAGTTTGGCGCAGGTAAGGAACGGAAATTAAATAAGATGCTACTTTCTCTTGTTTCTTTTTGGGCTATTCTTCGTTAAAAAAGTGTGCCGTAGCGGTGCTATGCAAAACTTTTTTGCCTAAACTAGCCTCAAAAATAAACT
>JBLIFI010000225.1:0-7833 GCA_047633715.1 Flammeovirgaceae bacterium | reverse complement strand
CCGTTCGCATTCAATTTTGGGGAAAGGAAACCAAAATTAAGCTTCGGGTTTGATAAGATTGAATTTGGAGTGAAAAGCACTCAAATAGACAAGCCACTCCCCAAAATTGGCGATACCTGACCAGCTTGCTTAACTCTCAGGCTCTGCTACCGAGTTCTCGAAAATGTTGGTTTCTTCTCATCAATGAGCAATTTATGAAATCCAACAAAAAAAATACTGTGTAAGTACAAAATAAAAAGATAGTAAAGGAGTACATTAAAGTGCTAGCATGAGCGCATCTCATTTTGTCGCACATTGTTTTTAATATCGGCTAGAAGCCGACACCTTACGCCACTCGCTAAGAAGCGAGCGACAGACACCTTTGTTCCTTTCTCAAATCTTCACACAAATACAATTTAAGCGACCTCTCCCTGACAACTACTCCCCGCCCCTGCCGTGCAACCATAGCAATGTTGGGATATTCTTATTTTCCTATCTGCCAGTAAATCTTCTTTATAATCTCGGATGTGATTGACTGGCGCATTTACTTTCAAATCTAGCATTTGATTAAAATCACAATCATATAACCAACCATCCCAACTGACCGAAAGCGTGTTTGTACACATCACACTTTCCACTGCTTTTGGGTTATAAGCCTCTACCAAAGAATACATGTAGTCTTCGTAATTATCGGTTCGAATTAAGTATTCCAAGAATCTGGAAATCGGAATATTCGTGATATTGAATAAGCTGTGGAAAGAGATTCCAAAATCATCCATTAATGCCGTTTTGAAATCTTGCTCTAAGGCTTCTTGGTCTCCAGGCAAAAATGCACCCGATGGATTATACACCAAATCCAGTTTCAAATCGCTACCAGGCATTCCATATCCAACCGCATTTAAGGCTTTCAACGCTCTGATTGATTTATCAAAAACTCCATTTCCCCGCTGTTGGTCTGTTTTCCCTCTCGTGTAATGAGGCATAGAAGAAACCACATGTACATTATGCTTTTTGAAAAACTCTGGCAAATCGTGATATTTCGGATTCGACATAATAATAGTCAAGTTGGAGCGCACAATGGTGTCTTTCACGCCCAATTTGGTGGCTTCTTCCACAAACCAACGGAAATCAGGATTCATTTCTGGCGCACCACCAGTCAGGTCGAGTGTGTGAGCGCCCGTTTTGGCAATCACATCCAAACACAGTTGCATAGTTTCCCTAGTCATGATTTCCTTACGGTCGGGTCCAGCATCTACATGGCAATGTCCGCAAACTTGGTTGCACATGTAACCCACATTTATTTGGAGAATTTCCAAGGGTTTTGCCTTGAGCGGAAACTGATTACTTTCGGCAATTTTGGCTCGGAAAGTAGGCAATTCCTTATCAGCGAATAAGCCACCTTCCAATATTTCTAGTTGCTTGGCAGAGTCTGACAAATCGTTTTTTCGAGCCAGCAGAGATTTAACAGTCATAATAAAATCTATGAATTTATATGTAAAATTTACATGAATTGTTCAGTTGTCCGAACGTACAAAGAAAATTTCGCTTAGCTTATGTACCAAGCTAAGGGTTTGTCGTCCCGTTGGGACTTAAATAAAAGTCCCAACGGGACGAAATATATTTAGGATAAGACGTGAGTCCTATCTCAGCTTGCTATAGCTCATTTTCTATTTCATCATTCTGAAACCTTTCTAATCGCTACTCAAAGTAAGTGAATAAGTCGCTCAATAGTTCAATGTGTTTTTGGATTTTGTAATTATTCTAGGTTTTTGTGTGGAGATAGAGGTCATTCGTAAAATCACTTCCTTTTAAAAATTATAGGAAAACTGAATCGTTGCCTAACCAAAACGCCTTTTTTTGTTTTTCCTGGAATCCATTTTGGGGCATTTTTCATAATTCTAACAGCTTCTTCATCGCAACCATAGAGAATACCTTTTACCACCTTAATGTCTGTTAAACCACCATCTTTCTCAACTATAAATTCAAGATATACCACGCCTTGTATTTTGTTTCTCCTAGCTTCTCTTGGATATCTAATTTCATTCTCGATATATCTGTGAAGCGCTGAAAGCCCACCTTTTGGCTTAGCATTAATATAATCTAGCTCTTCTTTGGGTAGTTTCTCAGTTCTTTTTGGGAAAATATTTGAGTAAATTATTTTCATAAAATCCTCTTCCATCTGCTCATCTGTCCAGCCTTTTTCCAAATCATACCGAATGGGAAATAGAAGTTCTTGCCGAACAGACCTTCCATCAACTGTTGCGCTTTTCCAATCAGTTAAATTCGCTTTGATAAATCTGACAGTTTCCTCATCATAACCGCCACCAATTCCTCTCCATATTTTCACATCTGAAAGAGTTCCATCTGCTTCAATTACTAAACTTGCTTGCACCAAGCCGTCAATCTTCAATCTCTTACCTAATTCTGGATAAACTAACTTTTCATTAATCAACTTGCTAAAATCTTCCAAAGTCATTTTCAACTGGGCGAGAGAATCAACCTCACTACTTTTGTAGATTTTGTCTTCTTGAGCAAATACCTGAATTGTTACAAATAGGAAAACTGATAGAACTGTAAGCTTCTTTGTCATGTTTTTTGTGTTTTGAATAAGTGATTAAATGGCAAAGTTAACAGGAAATTGTGAAATAAATCTCCAAATAAACTCCTGCTAAATTTCCGTAGAGAATTAACCAGATATATTAAACCTGTATTTTAACCCTTCAAAAAACAGGTTCTAAAAGAATATTTTACCACTTTTGCATCCTTCAAATAAAAACGAACAATTTTTCACTAAAAAAACACAATTATGATTGTTTACGGATGGAACAGTAAACTCCTAAAAGAAGGAGAGATGAAATCAACCTGTTTAGATTGCGAACATGAAGGGCAACTGATAGCGGTTCATGGTTCTTATGCACATGTATTTTGGATTCCTTTTTTTCCATATAAGAAATCCTCGGTAAAGGTTTGCCCGAACTGCCAAAAGGTAACCGAGTCAAAACACATGATGCAAGAGGAAAAAGCACAACATAAGGCTCTCAGAAGCGCTACTCCTTTTCCAAAATGGATGTTTTCTGGATTGGCACTTGTAGCAGTTTTAATTGTTACTATTGGCTTCACTTCTTACCAATCAGATTTAGAGAAAGAAAACTTCGTTGCCAACCCAAAAGTGGGAGACGTGTACAACATGAAAGACCTTTCAGGTGTGGGCGAATACGATTATTATTTCATGAAAGTAATCGGAATAGAGGATGATTCTCTGAATATTTCCCCATCAGAGTCAACATATAATATGCCTTCATCAAAAATGCTCTCGGGAGATGAATTCTTACCTATTTCCTACAATATTCATAAGAGTGAAGTTTTAAGCTATTCTGAATCTGGTGAACTGATTGATATATACAGAAATTATGATGAATCTACTGGATTCAATAATGAAGTAGAAATCACCGAAGAAATGTTACTCGATGCTTTGGGAGTTTTAGAGGATGATTCTGTTGATTCTGAATAGATAAAATAGAAAACAAAAGAGCGGATTCTGTTAATTCAGAGTCCGCTCTTTTGTTTTAATTCAACTCACAACAGACAAAAACTCACTATTTTTTATGATTCCTTAACCCAAAACCATTGCCCATTTTCTGGTTTTAAGTGTCTTTGTTGGAAAATAATCTAGCTAAACATAATGAATTACCTTCGGAATCTATTTGCAACTCTTTTCTTGCTTTCCATCATTTCAACTTCGTTTGCCCAAAGCATACATTCTGTACAGATTGATGCATTTGGAATAGGGAAAAATCCTTGGTCTGTGCTGAGAGGAAGTTATGAGAAAAACCTAGGAAAGAAATTCTCTTTTATGATTAGTGCCGAAAAAGGCGCTTATCATTCCACTTCCTTCATTCAAAATAATGGATTCAATTCTAGTGCAAGTGATTTGAGAGGTTGGGGAATTATGCCACAATTCAGATTATACTTTACCAATGATTCTAAAAATAGACTGACAGGATTGTTTTTCGGAACTCATTTTCGCTATCGGAGAATCAACGAAGCCTATGATTTTGGCGATTCCGATTTCTCTACGAACTGGAATGGAAAAGCAAACGCCTACAATTATGGAGTGAATTTCGGATTCAGGAAAAGAATACTTGAAAGCCCACTCACTTTTGAGGTTCTGTTTGGATTGGGCAAAGCGTTTGGCAAATGGGAAAATGACGCAGAAAGAGAACAAATAACTGGATTGGAAAATGGGCTGGATAATAAAGGAAACACCTTGAATGCAGGAAGAATCGAAGTGAATTTGGGGTGGATTTTTCCTTATCGGTGGTAATGATTGTTTACAAAAAAGTGCAAGCGTGGGCGCTTGCACTAGCGTTCAAGAATTACTCGTTTATAACCATTACCTTGCACTCTTCAACAAACAACTTCAAACTCTGATTTCCCTTGCAGGCTTTCTCCAAAGTTTTCGGTTTCGATAAGTCTTTTGAGAGTTTCAAGAATGAATTATACTCAAACGAAAACGGTTGCCCAGCTTCTCGTTTCATTTTTTCTTTCGGATTGGCTGATTTGGCACTTTCTTTATATTCTTTGAATAATGGGAGAAGCCAAGCCTCTGTTTCCTCCACAGCAATGGCGTGAAGCAAATCTCCTTCAAATTCCCCATCAGTCCATTCCCGAACTTTCTCAATAACCAAATTTCGTAATTGGAGTGAATATTCTTTCAATTCGGGAATGCCAGAAGGTTTTGTTGGTTTGACAACTCCGAACTCATGGGCTTCTGCGGTATCTAAATGAATGACAATTTTCTCTTGGTCGGCAAAAGCAAGAAACATATCCAATCGCTCTTTTTCCTTGCATTCATTTATAACTCTTGACATTCCGCCAAGAGTGGTGTTTTTGCCCGATAAATCAGTTTCATCAGAAGCCAATTCTGGGCGAAGGCAAATTATATTGGCAGATTCAATGGCAAGAACTCCTTTCAAAATGTTTGTTATCACAGCTTGGTCGTCTCTTCCTTCTGCTATAATGGCAATTTTCATGATAGCAGATTTAGAAGTTTTGGGAAATTGCACCCAACATTCCCTTCATCCACATTTCGGAGAGTTTATATTTTTTCTCAGCTCCTTTTTTAAATTGGATTCTTCGGGTTCTTGTATCGCCTTTGTCTCCTCTGTAAACCTCGAAAAGGCGAATGTCATCATTTGTCAAATCCAAGCCATCTAAAATGGCAGGATTGTGCGTAGTGACCACAATCTGTTTTTCATTCTCAATCGCTAACTCACTAATACCTTTCATTAAATGTCTGCATAAATGTGGATTCAACGCAGTCTCAATATTGTCAATTCCAAAAAACTGAGGAGTTCTTCTACTAATGAGAACAGATAAATAAAAAAGTACATGCAAAATCCCTTCATTGGCATTTTCAGCAGAGAAAACATTGTGATTTTCCGCCATGAACTTATCTTGGAAATAGAGCAAAGAAGTGCTTTTTCCCATTTTCATTCCATCAAGCTTTCGAACGTCTTTTGGGTCGAGAAAAAAGTCTTCAAGCCATCCAATAAGGTAATTGTACTTTTTGAGTTGAGCGAGTTCTTCTTCGTTAAATGAGGAAATCAGAATATCTAAATGCTCTCCATTGATTCCGACAGGCTGTTTCATACTTTCTTTAAAAATCCCTCGGAGTGCTTTGGTATTGAGGTCGTAGATAAGGAAGTCAGAAAATTCTCCAACAGATTTAAATATATATTTGACGGTTTCTTTATCTCTTTTTAAGGATTCTTTCTCGTCTATTATCTCTCTTATTTCTTTAGAAATATTAATAATTGTATCCGTAATAGAATCTAAACTGTAAGATGATTTGTCATCTTCATAGTTTTGAGAAACTCTGCTCATTTCTTGTACTTTTTCAGCCTCTCTTTTTTCTAGCTTACCTAATTTTTCAAAAATCTCATCTTCAACACCATTTATTTCTTCTATTATGCTGTTTTTGATATTCCACTTTGAAAAAATATTATCTGAAACAGATGGTGTGAAACTGAAACTAGTGCTTGGGTTATCTAGGGATTCTTGATGTAATGTCGATGCCTCACTAATTTGCTCTTCAAACTGCGGTAATGTCAACTTCGGCAAAACCACTCTAATTCCCCGATTATACAAATCTTCTGGCTCAACTTCTTCTTTCATTCCCGCATCGAACATGGCAAGAGCCTCCAAAATATTGCTTTTTCCACTTCCGTTCTCGCCAATGAATACGTTGACTTTGCCCAACTCAATCGTATCATCCAAAATAGATTTATAGTTCTGTATGCGAAATTTGGTTACCATATTATTAATTTATGCTTGGTGTTGCTATGATTTTCTACACACTACTTTATGTATTTTATTTTCCTCGGATTTGAAAAGTTGAGAGCAACCCCTACCGAGAACTGTTAGAACTGAGGTTCTGACAGGCACAGTCTTATTTTTGTCAGTAGTATGATTTCCCCAAAACAAAGATGTAGAAAAATCAGCACAAATCCATTCATAAAAAAAGTGCAATCCACCCAAAAGAATGAATTGCACTTTTTTTTCAAATCGTACTTCGTACCTCAAAAATCGTAAATCCTACCTCATCTCCAAACTACTTTCGGCTTCCTCCTCCAACTTGACTTTTTTCATATTATCGCTCGGAATTCGGTCAATTAGAATTAGGTCTGGGTCAATTCCCGCTTTTGCAGGTTTTTTGTTGACTACGAAAGTGAAAGTGGTTTCTTTCTCAGTCAGCTTTTCCCGCTGTTTATAAATCAGCTTGCCATCTTTCTCCATAAAACCTGCGCTGTAAACACCAATATCTACCCAATCATTTAGGGGAATTGCCGTTTCATTTCCTGTGGAATCAGCTCGGAGTTTTTCTGCTTGCACTTTCAGAGTAACCTCAAAATGTGTGCTGTCAATTTCCTTATAAGTTGCTTCCAAAGCTCGGTTATCGTACAGAGTAATGTTCTCGAACATATCTGTCAGTAAATATTGGAGCGAGTCGGGCGTGGTTTTCTCCAAATACTGCATGAACTGCAAAGTGTTCGGGTAAATCGTGTCTTTGTAAGCGAATTGTTGTGCAAACTGCCTCATCGCTTTGTTCACACTATCTTCTCCCACAAAATCTCGAAGCGCATAGAATAGCACACTTGCTTTGTTGTAGTGAATATATTGTTGTCCTTCGTTATAAATGATTGGCAATTCATTCTCTTTCTCTGTTCCTCTTGCCCGTAAATAACCATTCATTTCATGCTTCAAAAACTTCTTCATCTTATCTCTCCCATAGGTTTTTTCCATGACCATGAGCGCAGAATATTGCGAGAAACTTTCAGAAAGCATAGTCGCTCCTTGCACATTTGCACCAACAACTTGATGTGCCCACCATTGATGCGCCATTTCGTGTGCCACTACATAAGTTACAAAGTCAATTTCATCTTCGCTTTCCAAATTGGCAATAAAACCAATGGATTCTGAATAAGGCATTGTGCCTGGAAACGCTTGTGCAAAAGTCGCATAGCGTGGAAATTCAATGATTCTAGCTTGTTTGTACTTATAAGGCGTGAAGTTTTTGGAGTAATAACTCAACGAATTTTGAACGGATTTCACCATTTTCTCCACATTATATTCATGTGGTTTGTGGTAATAAACCTCCACATCTACTGAGTCATTCCACTTGTCTCGCCTCACTTCATACCTTCCCGAAACGAAGGTGTGGAAATTGAGCGAGGGAGTTTCCAAATCGTATTGGAAATATTTCCTGCCGTCTTTTTCCCATTCCTTCACTAGCGAGCCTGGTGCAATGGCAATTTGGTCGGGCGAAGTGCTAATGGTTGCGCTCATTTTTAC
>JBLIFI010000224.1:0-7841 GCA_047633715.1 Flammeovirgaceae bacterium | reverse complement strand
AAGTGATTTGAATCACTATTCGTGGAGTCGCAGGGAGTCGAACCCTGGTCCAGAGAAGGCAACTGTCAAGCTTTCTACATGCTTAGTTGCACTTTAGGTTTTCGTGTGTGGGAAAGTCGGCAACAAACTTTATCCGCACCTTATCTCCTTAATTTCGCCAACAGGTCGGAGTTCCCTGCTCGCTAGTTCAATCTTTCTGACACCTCAGACTCAAACCCGAAAGAACGGAGGTTTGTGAGATGATAGCTGGAAGCATTTCGCTTAACCTAAGCTCGAATTTTAGATAAATCTAAAATTAAGCAGCCATTGCGTAGTTAGACTCGCCTCTTGTTGTTGAAGACATCTTTTACGGATGTTAGCCCTCATCACCCGGCATGCTGACACTTGCAACGACACATCCTGTCAAATCCAGTCGACCCCAAATTTGCCTTTCCCGAAGAAAAGGGTTGCGAACATAGTAACGAGAGTTGGGAAAAAAAAGTTTCAAACGCAGAAAGAATTATTTGCCGTAAGGATATCTCAACAAAGAATCAATTCCTTCTGAAACTATATCATAATCGCCAGTAAATTCCACCTCGTAAGGAAACGCTTTTAACCTATATATCACAAATTGAGGCACTTCGGACTCAACAAGCGAACCTTTAGGCATTAAACTCATCTTGTAATATTCTCTTAGCAAACTATCTTTCTGAATATTCCAATTTATCTTATTGCTATGCCATATTTGCTCATCCATTTCATTATCTGGATACATAAACTGACTAAGAGTAGCTACTCTTTTATTTCCTAAAAATGAAACATCTAGTAGGTCTGGCTCTGCATCTGACAGTCCAAAAGCCTTTATATATTCAACTTCCATCTCGTACCTATGCTTACTCAGTATGTATTCAACCTGCTCGCTATCTGTGATAGGCACACATGAAACAGCTAATAAAACAATCAATATGAGCGTCATTCTTTTCATAAGACAATTTACTGAGTTCCCCTTTTTGTATTTAATGCCTTTTCCGCAGAAAAAGGTTATGAACACAGTAGCAAAAGTTGGTTTAGCAAGGTTTCAAGCGCAAAAACAATTACTTTTCCCGAGCCTCATACTGTTTGTTCTCATAAACAGTTATTCCTTTTTCTTTCAATTTCTTCACAAGTTCCTGTAAATCATCAAATGCTTTTGAGCCTTTTTCCACTAAAGTAAGCCCCGTAACTTCCACCAATTCTAGTTTAGGAAATTGGAGCAGTTTATCAGAGACTCCTAGCAATGGATTGTAGGAAAGCGTCAGTTCTAGCAAATTTTTGAAATCATAAATCCATTCGGGCAGTTGAGTGAATTGGTTATTGTGGAGATGGAGAACTTCCAAATACTTCAATTTCTCTAAATTGGGTAAGTAAGGTTGTTGTCATGGAAATAAATCCGCTCTAACTTTGTGAGATTTCCCATAGTTTCTGGCAATTCCGAAAGTTGATTGAAGGAAGCATAAAGGCTTTCCAACTGTTTCAGGTTTCCAATTTCCGCAGGGATTTCTTTGATATTATTGTAGTAGAAATCTAGATGAACTATATTTTTTGTCTCAAAAATCTCTTTTGGAAGTTCATCAATTTTATTTTTGTAAAGCATTAAACTCTGTAAAGAGTCCATTTTCCCGATGCTTTTTGGCAAAGTGGAAATGTTGTTTTCTGGAACATACAGTTTTTTGAGCGATTGGAGGTTTCCAATATTTTCAGGCAAACTCTCCAAACTACATTTTTGAAGTGTAAGAAACTCCAATTTCCCAAATCCTTTCTTGAATGTTTTCTCATTCAATTGAAGTTCATTTCTACTCAAATTAATATCTTCCAACTGTTTCAGTTTCCTAAGAGCTCGGAGGTCAGTAATCTGATTTTCATTCAGTTTGATTTTTTTTAGGCTTTTCAGCTTCTTGACTTGTTTGGGAATTTCTACCAAGCTATTTCCACTCAAATCCAAATACTCAATAGATTTATTCTTTTTGAACTTAATTTTATCGGATGTTAGATTATTGTCTGATAAATCCAAGTACTTTAACAATCGGAGTTTCGTGAGTTTTTTATCTATGGAACTAAGCTGATTTCCCTGCAACTCCAACCGTTCAAGTTTGGAAAGCTCAAATACTTTTTCGGGAATTTGCTTCAATGCGCCACCCGCCAAAACCATTTTTTCAATATCGAAAGAGACTTTTGGCAAGGATTTCATGTATTCCAATCCTCTAAGTGAATCGTTCTTTAAAGCTGTTTTCTTGAAATGCGCCATCAATTCTTTTTCCGATTCATATTCAATAGTATCTCCTTTGAAAATGAATGTCTTTTTCTGTGCAAATGCTGTACAACAAAAAACAGTAAGCGTAATGAGTAAAAGTGCCTTTTTCATTGTGATTGAAAGTTGAAATACGTCTGTTATATACTAACTCCCCGTCTGGGAACTTCCGCAAATCTAACTCCCTCAAAGTTCAAAATGAAACGAGTAATTCCTTCCGTTAAAGTTTTTCCTAATCACCGCACCAACTCATCTTCAAATCAGCAGATTGAATTACCTCACATAAACCTGATAGCTGTAAGTAATCACTTTTTCCTCGCCCGCTTTCAAATCCATTTCCCAGCAAACCTGAGTCGATTTATTGACTGAACCACTCAAGTTCACTCGCTCTTCCGTTTCCCATTTCTGGCTAGATTTTTTGACCTCGCCATTGATATAGCGTTTCACATTCAGCTGAATCGCTTTTTGCTTGTAGTTTTTGATTTTTACTTGCCCTTCCACCTGAATCAAATCGTAGCTATAATTTCTCCATTTGATTGATTTCGCCTCTCGACTCATTTCCTTCTCTGCATGTTTCACTTTCACATCATGTGCTTCGGTCAGTTTCACGAAAGACGTTCCCGAAACTGGCGTGTAGGAAAGTAAATCTTGGCTAATGGGTTTCACAATTCCCTTATCGGTACGAACCACCATGGCAGAACCTGTTGTCCAAGGAGATTTGGCTTCATTTTTCAATTTGATGGAGTGGAAAACTGTGTTGCTTTTGTCTTCTGTAAAGCTGTAAGTTTTTCTGTAAGCATTTGTGCCTGTTCCATTGGAAGAAATATTACTTTCATAAATATGCTCAATATCTACTTTCGTTTTCAGAATATCGTAATAAGCTCTTCCTCCTTTTTTGAGGCTAATTCCGCTGATTGTGTAGTAGAAAAGGTCTTCTACTGCGGCAATCCCAACTCCAGACTCTGTTTCTTCTTCTTCAAAATCGCCAAAACCACCACTTCCCCAAGCATCATCGCCACCATAACTCACTCGTTGAGTAGAGAGGGAATTAGAGAAATTATTAAAATTATTGCTAGTTCCTCCGCTTCTTCTGCCAGCAGTTCCTAAAAAATCTACCAAGGAAGCTAGTTTTTTGGCATATTTGAAATTCGGAACGCCCACCACGAAGTTCACAGAAGTATTCACAATATCTTCTGCATCGTTGGTAACTTCGGCTCGGAGTGTGAGTTCCGCCTTATCGTCAGCAGTCATATTGATGAGGTAATTTGGCAACCAGCCCAATCCATTCTGCAAATACATCATGCTTAAAGACTGTTGGGCTTGGGAATTGGAAAAACCCAACTCAATAATAGGTTGCACTTTTTTGGAAGTGAATTGCAGATTTGGTTTTTCATTGAAAGAAATACTTCTCACCTGTTCCGATTTTAGTGAAATCCAACCATTGGAAGTTTCCATCAGAATTGTTCTGCTCTGCACGCTTCCCGAAGCAATGTTATCCAACTTAGTTACGCTCACTAATTTCCCCGACAAAGAGGCATCGCTAGGGTTTCCCGCCACTTGTAGCATCACCTGCTTGCCTTCATTTGCCACCAACATTTCAGTAATTGAATTAGCATTCAGGTTTTGCTTTACCGTATCCTGAAAGCTTTTCACGCTTTTCAGCACAGAAGAACCAAACCAATACGTTCCAAAAAGTGCTTTCGGGAAGTTTTCAGTCATGCGATAAACGCTATTTTCTGTTTTTACCTTGCCCGATTTCACATAAAATGCCGAGCCGTTTTTGAAAATGGAAATGCTTTCTGTTTTCAAGTCGGCTGTTCCGAGGTCGGCTGTTCCGAGGTCGGATTGGGCAGAAATGGAAATTGAGAAGGCAAAAGTGAGTAGAGTGAGTAGTGTCAGCTTTTTCATTGGGCAAGTTGGATTGAGTTCAACATCTATTATTTACAATATAATGCGAGTTGGCTAAAAATCCACAAATAAAAGTTGTCTGAACTAGAGTTTTGAAGATTGAATGATTTGCAGGATTAGGTAATCGGCTAAAGAATTGCATTAAAAACATTTTTCTTTTTTAATTCTTCATTCATAATTCCTCCTTAATCACCGCATCAACCTATCCTCAAATCAACACATTAATCAACACATCAATCAACCCCCAAGCTATTCGGGAAAGTAAAGCTCTTGTCAACCTCTTGCCTTTCTACGGTGTTTTTCTTAATGAGTGCCAAGCTTTTCGCTCTGCTTTCTCGGTAATTGGATTGGAAAACACTAAAGATATTGTTGAAATATTTTTGGAAAGTTACCAATTTACTTGTCCAGTTAGAGTCGGGGATTTCCAAAATATCAGCCACTTCATTTCCCATTAAAAAACGCATAAAACTTTCGTGGTAGCCTTTCGGGAATGGAACTGGCGGGTCTGCGGAGAAGCCATTTAGTAAGGATTGAGTGAGTAATTTCCCCTCTTCTGAAGGTCGGATATTGCGTTCGGCAATCGCTTTTTCGAGCAAATAAGCTTCATTTCCCGACTTTGGAACAAGTTGCTCATCTACTCCAAGCATATAGCTAATCACATTCCATAAATGAAGAAAAGCTTCTGAATCTATGGCAGAAATTCGCTTACCAATTTTCCGCATTCCCCGAAGTGTGATGAGCGAGAAAGCCAGATTCGTTCCCGCCATATCTTCCTGATTTACAGGTAAACCATTTACTTCTGAATCCCAACTGCCTGTTTTCTGCACATGATAGCGAATGGCTGCATGAATCAACCTAACTTTCTGAATACTCCGAATGGCAAAACCTTCCGAATTAAATGCGCTAACTTCGGAAACATCAAACACGAATTGCCCAGTTTCAGTCAGCCTTTTCAGCGTGTCTTTCTGAATTCGCTCCGACATCCACAAAACTTTTGCTCCATTGGCAGCTGCATAACAATAAGGTAGAGAATAGTAACCGAGCAAAGCCATGACTTCTTGTGCATTTGCCTCAAAAAATTTTGCGCCACGCTCCATCTGCTTCAAGTTCGCCCAATTAGGTAACTTGGCACTTTCTCGGAAATATTCGTGCACATAGTCAGGTAAATCGGCAGGAATTGGCTCATCATTCCGCATGGAAACAGACATGAGTTGGCGGATTTTGCTACTATTTTCTTTGTCGGCATAAATTTGGGCAATGAGCTTATCTGCCAAATCATCGCCTACTTGCCTAAATTTTTGTAGTTGGTTCTTGGAAATCATAGTTGCGTAGTTTTTGTAAAATCCTAACTGCTAAAGTTGATTTGTGTTTTGTAATTGTATTGAGAAGGCAACTGAAATCATCTTCGGTCTCAACTTATTTCCTATTGCTAACCTTGTATTTTGTCTCAACAACTTTTAGATTGGAAGTGGAAAACTTATGAGTCTCCAAACTTGTGATTTAGCGCATTTTTTTTCGGAAACTCTTTTCATTTTTTTTTTGCTCTTAAATACAGCTATAAATCACAAAAAAAAATCTAAATCTAGAGAATTAATTCAGTTTCGTTCTATTCAACTCAACATAACTAAATCCAACCATGCCAAAGAAAAAGAAGAAGAAAATACTCTCCAATCAAGAAATAAGCAACACACTTTTGGTCGAGTCGGCTTGGGAAGTCTGCAATCAGGTTGGAGGAATCTATACGGTAATCCGCTCTAAAGCTCCAGCCATTGCCAAACGCTGGAAAGAGAACTATTGCTTAGTTGGGCCTTATTTGGATGATAGTGTAATGGCGGTTTTTGAGCCAATTAACATTTATGATGATGCTTACGGGCAGGCAGTTTTGGCAATGAGAAATTTGGGAATTGAAGTGCAATATGGCTATTGGCTGGTAACAGGAAGACCAAAAGTGGTGCTACTCAATCCGAACAATGTGATGGACAAGTTGGGAGCTATTAAAAAAGAGCTTTGGGAAGACCATCAAATCCCATCGCAAGACGGAAATGATTTGCTCGACCAAGTACTTGCTTTTGGGGCGTTGTTAAAACAGTTTTTGGTGGAGTTGGACAAGGCGAACAATCAGGAGAAAAAAGTAATTGCCCATTTCCATGAGTGGATGGCTTCTACTGCCTTGCCAGGAATTAGGAAACTCCAACTGAAAATGACTACGGTTTTCACGACTCATGCCACTATTTTGGGCAGATATTTGGCAATGAACGACCCGAATTTCTACGATAATTTGCCTTTTTACGAATGGGAGAAAGAAGCGGAGCATTTCAATATAAAACCATCGGCAACGATTGAGCGAGTAGCAGCGCATGGTGCACATATTTTCACAACCGTGAGTGAAGTTACGGCAAAGGAATGTAAGTATTTACTCGGCAGAGATGTCGAAGTAATACTTCCGAATGGGTTGAATATTGAGCGATTTACTGCGATGCATGAATTCCAAAACTTGCACCAGAAATACAAGAAGAAAATTCACAATTTCACAATGGGGCATTTCTTCCAAAGCTATTCCTTTGAGTTAGATAAAACGCTTTATTTCTTCACTTCGGGAAGATATGAATATAAAAACAAAGGCTTTGATGTTACATTAGAGGCGCTTTCCCGACTGAATTGGAGAATGCAACAGGAAAATATTGACCGAACGGTAGTTACTTTCTTTATTACCAAACAGCCGTTTACTTCCATGAATCCGCAGGTTTTAGAATCCAGAACTGTGATGGAAGAAGTGAAGGAAACTTGTAAGGCAATTGAAAACCAAGTAGGCGAAAGGCTCTTCCATGCCGCAGCCGCAAGCGATGATTACCGAGTGCCTTCCCTGAACGATTTCATTGATGATTATTGGCGATTGAGGCTCAGGAGAACTTTACAGTCTTGGAAATCTCCTTTCATGCCTTCGGTCATTACCCACAATTTGGTGAATGATAAAACCGATGATATTCTGAAATTCCTTCGCAAGTCGAATATGTTAAACAATGCGCACGATAAAGTGAAAGTGGTCTATCATCCAGACTTTATTTCCCCAATCAACCCACTTTTCGGAATGGAATATGGGCAGTTTGTGCGAGGTTGCCATTTGGGCGTTTTCCCAAGTTACTATGAACCTTGGGGTTACACGCCTTTAGAATGTATGGCAAGTGGAGTTCCTGCAGTTACCAGCGATTTGTCGGGCTTTGGAGATTACACACTCAAGCACATGGAGGATTTGGAAGAACAAGGCGTTTATGTGGTCAACAGGAAAGGAAAAACCTTCGAGGAATCCGTTTCCCAACTCACAAATTCCCTATTCAACTTCGTGATGCAAGACCGAAGAGAGCGAATTGCCCAGAGAAACCGTGCAGAGGAAGCTTCTGTAGAGTTTGGTTGGAAAACCTTGACGAGTTTCTATGAGAAAGCATATAGTTTGGCTTTGCAACGAGATTAGGAATTTGATACTTGGCAGAAATGTATTTTTCTGCCAAGTATCTCATACACGAAAATCTAAGGTGGTATAACTTAGGCTGTTCAAAAGATTGAGAAAAGTTCCCCGGATATTTGTGCTTTTGAAGAGTCAAAAAACAAGTGGAATATGGCACGATTAGATTATTAAGATAAAGCAAAAAAGTGGAAATTCGAAACTATG
>JBLIFI010000223.1:0-7846 GCA_047633715.1 Flammeovirgaceae bacterium | reverse complement strand
CCAGTTACGGATGCTTTGTGAGCCTCAGAACCTTTGTATTCCATTTTCCCATCAATCATCACACCTTTCTCGAAAGATTTCTTAGCGTTATCCCATGCACCACCTGCGTTGGATTGGAACATTGCCATCAGAACACCCGAAACTGTCACTCCAGCCAAAACTCCACCTAAAACTTCAGGAGCAGTAATAGGATTGCCATATTGATCATTCATCCATCCGCTTTGCCATCCGAAACCAACGATGATTGGAACGAGAATAGCAATCATGCCTGGCAATATCATTTCACGAAGAGAAGCTTCGGTGGAAATTGCTACACATTTATCATATTCTGGTTCTGCTTCGTAAGTCATGATTCCTGGAATCTCTCTGAATTGTCTTCTCACTTCCTGTACCATTGCCATGGCAGCTCTTCCTACAGCGGCAATCGCCAAAGAAGAAAAGATGAATGGAATCATTCCGCCCACAAATAAACCTGCCAAAACTGGTGCTTTGTAAAGGTCAATTGAGTCGATTTTTGCAATTCCTACAAAGGCTGCAAAAAGTGCCAATGAAGTCAATGCTGCCGAAGCAATTGCAAATCCTTTTCCTGTGGCTGCAGTTGTATTTCCTACTGCATCCAAAATATCTGTTCTACCACGAGTTTCCTCTGGCAAACCGCTCATTTCAGCAATTCCACCTGCATTATCTGCAATTGGCCCGAAAGCATCAATAGCAAGTTGCATAGCAGTAGTTGCCATCATTCCTGCAGCAGCTACGGCAACTCCGTATAAACCTGCAAAGCCATAAGAAGCAATAATTCCACCTGCTAAAACAAGAATTGGTAAAACCGTAGATTCCATTCCGACTGCCAAACCTGCAATTACGTTGGTAGCATGTCCTGTAGAAGATTGCTCAATGATTGAATTCACAGGCTTTTTGCCCATGGCACAATAATATTCTGTAATCACGCCCATCAATATTCCGACAATTAAGCCTACGACAACCGCTCCAAATACATCCATTGAGGTAAACTCGTACCCTCTCAAAGTCATTCCCTCTGGCAACATCCACATGATTGCGAAGTAAGAAGCAATAACTGTCAAACCTACGGAAAGCCAGTTGCCTATATTAAGTGCGCTTTGGACATCTCCTTTTTCATCATTAATTTTTACTACTGCTACGCCAATCATGGAAAATATAATTCCTAAACCTGCAATGAACATTGGCAACAAGATTGGTGCAATACCTCCGAATTTATCAACTCCGCTCACTAGTTCGATTTCTCGACCCAAAACCATAGTTGCTAAAACAGTTGCTACATAAGAACCGAACAAATCTGCTCCCATTCCTGCCACATCTCCTACATTGTCTCCCACATTATCGGCAATAGTTGCTGGGTTTCTGATGTCATCTTCAGGAATTCCTGCTTCTACTTTTCCTACTAAATCAGCTCCTACATCGGCTGCTTTAGTATAAATACCACCACCTACACGAGCGAAAAGTGCAATACTTTCTGCTCCTAATGAGAAACCTGTCAACACTTCAAGTGCTTTCTCCATTTCTGGGCCATTTACATCTGCTCCTGTGGAAACCACAAAAACTTGATAGCAAATGATAAAAATTGTTCCCATTCCTAATACTGCCAAACCTGCCACGCCCATTCCCATTACTGCGCCTCCTGTGAAGGAAACATTCAAGGCTTTGGAGAGTGAAGTTCGGGCTGCTTGTGTCGTTCTCACATTCGCTTTCGTGGCGATGTTCATTCCCACATAACCTGCATAGGCTGAAAATACCGCTCCAACTAAGAAAGAAAGTGCAATTGTTGGGTGAGAATGCTCATTGGTGTAGCCTAAAAAGAATAAGAAAAGCATCATTACTGCGGAGAACATTCCCAACACTTTCCATTCTGCTTTAAGAAAAGCCATGGCACCATCGGCTATGTAGCCTGCCAATTTTTGCATTTTTGCATCGCCTGGATCTTGCTTGGAAACCCAAGAAGATTTCACTGCTGTGTAAACGAGCGCAATTAGCCCGAAAACAGGAATGAAGTAAGCGAAGTTTGTGTAAATAAACTCCATTTTGTTCGTTGTTTTTTGATTGAGACAAATGTAGGTTTTGGTGTTTAGAACAAAATCCCACATAAAAAAGATAAAGCCTTGAAAGATAATCCGTTCGGATTTTTCAAGGTTGCAAATATATAAGAATTTTTAGGTTTTTTGAAGGGAATAAGGATTGGTTTTAAAAACCCTTTTTATATCTGTTAAAACTATACTTTTTTAAGAGAAATACATTAGTGATTTAAACACTTCTAAATAAAGGTAAACATTAACAGAATTTTGCTTCAAAATGACGTAAAAACAGGAGCAATTGTACGCCAATATTACGAAAACTTTAAATTGTTCCCTGAAAGTCAATTTTTAACTCTTTTTGCATTTTTCTTGCCTAATTTCGCACAGAATTCATTTTCATGTGTAACTTAAAACAAACAAGGATGAGACAAATTTTACGATTTTTAGTAATAGCAATGCTTGCTGTAAATGCTGGAGTGGCATTTGGGCAGGGTTCTACTACTGCTTCGATTAGTGGTAAAGTAATAGATGAAACAGGGCAACCTGTTCCTGGGGCGACTGTTCTGGCGGTTGACAAATCTAATGGTAGCCAATTCGGAAATGTTACTGGCTCAGAAGGCTTTTTCAGAATTGCCAATATGAAAGTAGGTGGTCCTTATAAGATTACGGTTTCTTTTGTTGGATATTCTGACTTTGTTAGAGATAATGTTTTTCTTTCTTTAGGTCAAAACTTAAAAATAGATGTAAACTTGAAAGAAGAGTCAACTGCATTGGATGAAGTTATTGTAGTTGGTGACAAAAATGGCATTTTTAATGGTGAAAAAGGAGGTGCAGAAACCCTTGTAGGGAAAGAACTTGTTGCCACATTGCCAAACGTAACTCGTGATTTATCAGATTTCACAAGATTAACTCCTCAAGCTTCTGCAACTGCTGGAGGTGGTATTTCCATCGCTGGACAAAATAACAGATACAATGCCATTTTCATTGACGGAGCAGTAAACAATGATGTTTTCGGATTGTCAGGTAATGGGCAAAATGGCGGTCAGATTGGTATATCTCCAATCAGTATTGATGCTATTGAGCAATTTCAAGTAGTGGTTTCTCCATACGATGTTACTCTAGGAGGTTTCGCTGGGGGTGGAATTAATGCTGTTACTAGAAGTGGAAATAATAATTTTGAGGGATCTTTATACTACTTACTTAGAAACCAAAGTTTCGCAGGTAAAACTCCTTCTGTAATTGGAGGAGACAGAGCGAAATTAGATGATTTCTCTGCAAAAACTTATGGATTTAGACTAGGAGGGCCTGTTATAAAAAATAAATTATTCTTTTTTGTGAATGCTGAATTACAAAGAGATGAAACTCCACAGCCATTTAATTTTGATAACTACAATGGTGGAGGTGGTGCTGCTGCGTCAAGAGCTGACATCGATGGATTGGTGAGTAAACTACAGAATGATTACGGATATAATCCGGGAAGTTTTGAGGATGTAACTGATGAATTGAACGGAGAAAAGTTTTTAATCAAATTAGATTGGAATATTAGCAAGAAACATAAGCTTTCTATGAGACATAGTTACACAAATGGAGAGAGCTTGAATAGAAATACTTCTAATGCTAGTCAAGTACGATTTGCAAACAGTGGAATTTTCTTCCCTTCTGTTACTAACTCTACTGCTATTGAACTAAAGAGTAATTTCACTAATAGCTCTAATACATTGATTTTAGGTTATACGACTGTAAAAGACAATAGGGATCCAATTGGATCGCCTTTCCCTTTCGTAAAAATCAACAATCCTAATATCGCATTTGGTAGTGATCAGTTTTCTACTGGTAACTTGTTGGAGCAGAAAATATTCACACTTACCAACAACTTCAATCTTTACAAAGGCAACCATACATTCACATTCGGAACTCATAACGAGATTTACGATATGAACAATGTATTTATCCGCCAGAATTTCGGATACTATGAATACAACAATTTGAGTGATTTCATGAATGATGAGTCTGCTGTTGAATTTGCGAGAAGTTACTCTCTAGTGGATAATGTTTCAGGAGATGCAACTTCTGCTGCCGCTGCATTTAAAGCAATGCAATTAGGATTCTATGCTCAAGATGAAATTCAAGTAAATGATAGGTTCACCTTAACAGCTGGTATTAGACTTGATATTCCAATGTTCCTAGATGATCCAAAGTCAGATCCTTCTTTTAACAGTACTACTATCCCACAAATTGAAAGCTTTGGTTATGATTTGAAAGGTGCTAAAGCAGGTCAAGCACCAGGAGCTAGGCTTATGTTAAGCCCAAGAGTTGGCTTCAACCTTGACTTGGATGGAGACAAGACGACTCAGCTTCGTGGTGGCGTAGGGGTATTCACAAGTAGAGTACCTTTTGTATGGCCAGGCGGTATGTTTAACAATAATGGTGTTTCAGTTGGTGGAGCATTTGCTGCATATAACCCAGCAACTGACCCTGATTCTGATAAAATCTTGTTCAATTCAGACCCTTTCAATCAGCCAACAATAGGAGATTTTGGAGGAGTAGATGCTGTCCCTCAAGGACAAATGGATTTGTTTGTAGAGGATTTTAAATTCCCACAAATCTTCCGAACTAGCTTAGCGATAGATCAAAAATTGCCACTTGGCTTAATTGGTACCGTAGAATTAATGTACAGCAAAACTCTTAATAATATTTTCTATGAAAATGTTAATCTTAAACCTTCTGTAGAGAATGCACAAGGAGCAGACGGAAGACCTCTGTTCGACAGGAGAGATGAAATTGATTCAAAATATAGTCGAATTTTATTGGCTTCTAACACAAGTAAAGGTTACACTTATAACTTAACTGCACAGATTCAGAAGCCATTTTCAAATGGATGGACTGCAAGTTTGGCTTATACTTATGGCGATGCTTATAGTGTTTATGAAGGTACTTCTTCTCAAAACTCATCGCAGTGGAGAGGTTCTTACAGTGTTCAAGGAAGAAATAGTACGCCACTAGGCCGTTCTGATTTCTCTATGGGTTCAAGAATTGTGGGTATGGCATCTTATAGACTTGAATATGCTAAAAACTTTGCAACTACATTTTCATTCTTCTATAATGGACAATCTGGATCTTCCTTCTCTTACATTACTGATGATAATTTCAATAATGAAGATTCAAGACAAAGAGCTTTGATCTATGTTCCATTGAATTCAAATCAAATCAGATTTGAGGAATATGAAGTTGGACCTGTTGGAAGCGAAATAACAATTACTGTTGAAGAACAATGGGCCGCTTTTAACCAGTTTATTGATAATGAAAAAGCACTCGATAACAGAAGAGGAGACTACGCAGAAAGAAATGGCTCAAGAACTCCTTTTGAGAGTATTCTTGATTTCAAAGTGATGCAGGAGTTTTACTTGAACTCTGAAAGCGGAATGGGTCATACACTTCAAGTAGGTTTGGATATTTTCAACTTTGGAAACTTTCTAAACAAAGATTGGGGTAGAAGATATTTCGCTCCAAATGGAAACGTTTCTTTGCTAGACCTTAGAGGTTTAGATGCTGACAATATTCCAACTTATAGGTTTAATCCTGAAATAAAAGACAAAAAAGATTTGTTGACTGCTGACGATAATGGAATCATCAGCTCAAGATGGCAAATGCAATTAAGTTTGCGTTATTCTTTCTAGTAAAGACATAATAACCTAACTAGAGCCTCACTTCTTATGAAGTGAGGTTTTTTTATTCCCTCCACCTCACAAAAAACACATAGCCAAGCAACCAAGGATGCAACCACCAGCCTACTCCAAGTAACAGGAAAGTACCCAAATGGAAAAGAAACCCCGCAGGGAGGAAAATACAGCGGAGTTTTGGAAAGAATATGATACTTATAAACCCGAGCTGAAAAAGAATGGCAAGAGTTGGAGCGAGTGAAATTAACCAGTCTGCACTCTCCAAAAGCCATAAACCCAAAGCCTGTTCTGATTCTAGCAATTGTAGTTTGAAATGGGTTGGATTGAGCCAAGCAAAGCCAGAAGTGAATAATTTGTCTAGTCCGCTGAGGAAATAGCAGGAGGCAATGGCAATTTGGATGAGTTTTAGAATAAAAAAATTTGTGAAGGTCTTAGTTGTAAGTCGGGAGACTTGCTTTTCTTGTTTAGGTTCAAGCGGGGGCTTCCCAAGCCTAGAGGGTTGAACCAGTAAAATATCCTTGCTCTTTCGTTGGTTGGATTTCAAAACTTCCCAAATTAGAATAGGCATCAGCAAGCTCACATAAATGATTGGAGAATAAGTATGAACCACTTTTCCAAAACACAAGTAATAACCATGAAGCAAAATAAAAATAAGTGAATTACTAATGGAAATCAGCATTAAATAATTTCGCATTTTCTTTAGCTTCCCGAATCCGAAATAGGCAATCAGCAAAATAGCAGAACTGGCAAACAGCACAACCCAAACAGAAAGCCAAAATTGGTTTGGAAAGGAAATGTGCAGGATTTTAAAGAGCAGAATTGGCTCATAAAATTCTGTAAGTGGGAGAAAGTCGTAGAGCGGTTCTGCCCAATCGTATAATAGAATTAATAAACCCAGTTGAAAAATGGCGACTAGGCTTGCCAAATAGTTTCCTGATTCTTTCTCACTCCAAAATGTGTTGACATTGCCCCTGAAGGTTTCAGAATATTTGAGAGCAATGGAAAATAGCAGAAACCCGATAACCACAGAATCTCCACGTAAGACTATCTGAAAGGCTTTCTCCAAAAAGAAATTTGGATTAAATCGGCTTCTCTCTACAATCAACCTTGGGTATAGATTGGAAACTAGGTTTTCAAACCAGCTTGGCGCAGTTCCAGCAAATAAGGCTTTTATCAAGCCCTCTAACCAAAAAAAGTAGGTGAAATTCAGTAAAATAAGTAGTAAGAGGACTATGGTTTCCCATTTTATCTTATAGATTTTGTTTTTCATCCTATTTTGATTGTGCAGTAACTTGTCCTGCTGCTATCTTTACTGTTTGAAACTTGATTCTAATTTCTTACTACTCAATACTAACAAATTATGAAGATACTTTTAGTCGGATACGGAAAAATGGGAAAAGCAATTGAACAAATTGCTACTGAAAAAGGGCATGAAGTTGTGGGGAAAATCGATAAAGATAATGTTTCAATAATTTCCAATTTCAATGCTGAAAACGCAGATGTAGCCATAGAGTTTACCCAGCCGAAATCTGTTTTTGCGAATTTGGAAACTTGTTTGAAAAATGGAATTCCCGTAGTGAGTGGCACAACGGGTTGGTATGAACGGAAACCTGAAATGGAGAAAATCTGTGAGGAAAACACAGGAAAGCTGTTTACTTCCTCCAATTTTAGTGTTGGTGTGAATGTTTTTTTCAAGATAAATGAATTTTTGGCTCAACTAATGAATAATTATTCTGACTATTCGGTAGAAATGGAAGAAATCCACCATACGCAGAAACTTGATGCGCCAAGCGGAACGGCAATTACTTTGGCGGAAGGAATTTTGAAAAATATCTCTCGGAATACCAATTGGAAGCTGAAAGAGGAAGGAAAAAAAATGGCTGACTCTATCATTCCCATTTCGGCAGTTCGGGAAGACAAAGTACCAGGCACGCATGAAGTAGTTTACAAATCGGAAATTGACTCCATTGAAATAAAACACACAGCGCACAGCAGACAGGGTTTTGCTTTGGGCGCAGTGCTAGCGGCAGAGTTTTTGTATAATCAGAAAAAAGCAGGGATTTATGGAATGGATGATTTGTTAGGATTTAAATAATTGTTGGAAGAAAAGACTCATAA
>JBLIFI010000222.1:0-7854 GCA_047633715.1 Flammeovirgaceae bacterium | reverse complement strand
AAATCAATATTTTGGGCTTTGTCATTATAAAAGGCAATGGTAAATTCGGTAGCATCCATCAAGGAGTTCACATGCTGATACACCTTGTCAATAACATTCTCCAAATCTAAAGAAGCGGTAAGTTCTTTGCCAATTTGACTAATGACAGACATATTATTGAGGTGCTTCTCAACATCTTCTTTTTGGAGTGAGATGAACTCGTTTGCTGTTTTCAAACTCTCGGCCTGTGCCTGAATTTCCTCCTTTTGTTGTTGCATAGAGACATTTTTCTGCAAAATATCTTCTTTCTGCTCTACTATTTCGGCAGTTCTTTTGGCTATGGTATCTTCCAGTTTTTCTTTTTCTTTGATGAGCCTATATGTATTGAGCCTAATGATAGCCCAAATGGAAAGCGAAGCCGCAATTAGGAATAATCCATAAGCCCAAATTGTCCTCTGCCAAGGAGGCAGAATTGAGAAAGAGACGATGGCCGATGGACTTTCTGCACCATAAATATTTTTTGCCTTTACCTTGAAAGTATAAGCCCCTTCTTCTAGGTAAGTGTATTCTTTTGTTGTTTTCTTAGACCAATCAGACCATTTTGTATTGAATCTATCCAATTTATAGCTATACAATGTTTGATTCTCTTGCTCAAAAAATGGGGCAGAAAATACAAACTGAATAGAATTCCTTTTATAGGGAATGGGAGGAATATCTAATTTTCTCGACTTAGGCAACACACCACCAAAAACTAAACTGTCTCCTTTAATCCTGACTTCCTGTATGTGGATAGGGAAACGTGCTTGGTAATTCCGCTTGTCTTTGCTTAGGTCATATCTGAAAAGTCCTTTCTCGCCACCAAACCAAACAATGCCAGAAGCCTCTGGATAGAAACCTCTAATCATCATTTTGGGTATTCTCTGAAATGGTTCAAAAACCCAATCAATTGCTTTCCCGTTACTTGTTTTAATGTAGCCTATATCATTCTTCTGAGTCATGAGTGGCACAATCCAGGCACGGTCTTCTGGCATTTCCTTGAATGAAAAAATATCTTGCCTTTGCCCACAAAACTGTTCTCCCAATTCACAGTAAGGTTCAAACTTGTCTTCGGTAGCTTTGTAGGTATAAAATCCAAACTCAGAACCAAAAAGTAATTTGTTCTGATACCGAAATGGCATAATGTCTTTTAAAGATTCAAAGCCACTTTCTAAACCATAGTATTTATGGGACTTTGGCAGTTGACTTACCTCATCAATTTGCACTTTAACCATGCCATTTCTGAAAGAACCCAACCAGATACTTCCATCTGGAGCTTCTTCTATCCCCCGAATGTCATCTAGCAATTCCTCATAAGTGCCCTCATGCTTCCAACTCCCATGCTGATAAAGAATACTAATCAGGTGTTTTCCTTCTGTAGCATAAACTCTATTTGGATTGAGCCTTGATTGAAACAAGATATTAGCAGTTGGGTGTCCTTCCGACTCCAGCAACTTATTTGCGCTATGCTTTTTGATGTGATAAATGCCTTTCGCTGTGGCGGCCAGCAACATCATTTCTCCGTTAGGCTTTTTGAAATTCAGGAACTTCCAAGTTTGTCCTATGGGCATTCCTTCAACCAATTTAGTTTCGTTGCCATTTAGGTAATAAGCACCTTGGTGCGTGCCTATATAAATGGTTTTCTTATGCCTAATAATCGTCTCTACAAAACCATTCAACCCTGTATCTTTATTCCAGTAACTAAGGTCAAAGTTTGCATTAATGCGGTCTATGCCCGTGTTTGAAGTAATCCAGAGGTTGTTGGCATCTGCAAATACATGTCTTGTATAGTCGCTTTGTAAAGATATTTGCTGATTGAGCCATTGCACCGCTTTTCCATGTTTATCAATTACATAAGCGCCCTTGTTAGTGCTCAGAATACATATCATTCCATTTTCTAGTTGCCTAGAAGAATAAATATCATTGTTTTCCGAAAAGCCTTGGTCTTCATACTCAAACTTTGTGGGTGGAGAGTCTGAATCTGGGGAGAATAAGTAAAGTCCATCATTTCTGGTGGCAATCAATACGGTATCTTTTGTGTGGCTGAAACCTGTGTAGAATCTTTTATCAAGGAAGAAATCTGTCTGAGGAATTCTCTTGAAGTCTTTCTCCCCAACTGCTAGCAAACCAACCTGATGATGATATGCAAAAAGTCTCTCTCCGTGGCTGATAAGCCCTCCAATAAAGCCACCGCCAAGTCTATGATAAATTTTGACTTTAGGCTCAGGACCAGGTGTGTAGCGAATAATCCCTTCAAAAAAGCGGAAATAAACTTCTCCTTGATGTATTACCGTTTGCCAAATACTGGTGAACTTGAAATCTTTTTCGGGTAGTAAGTGCGCAAGGCTACGATAGACGAATTGCCCATTTTCAGTACTCAAATAACCGAAATCTCCTGTTGCGCCCACATAAACCGTACTGTCTTCTGCCGATTGGGCAATAGAATAGATGGAGGGCTGATTGGGTACGGGAATTGTTTTCCATTGGCTACCATTATAGAGCATGATGTTTCCATTGATTCCGAAATACATCCATCCTCTCAAATCTTGGCAGGCGGCAAATACTTGCGGAGACTGACCATACTCCTCAGGCGTATAATGCTTCACAATAGGGAAACCCTGCTCCTGTGCCCAAGAAGCAGAGGAAGCAAAAAAAGAATAGATTATTACCCAAATAACTTTGTGGAGCATGGAAAATTCACAATGATTTCTCTAATTTATTGAAAAAAAATGGGTTTGTTACTACCAGCTACCGATGATTTTATAATCTGTAACTCTTCTTTGGAATGGTAGAAAAAGGTAAGTCGTTATTTTACTGTTATTTACGTAGTTTACAATTCTTCTTTTGTTGGATTTCGTAAATTATTTATTGATGAAAATAAATCAGTATTTCCGAAACTCGCCATCAAATTCTGAGAGTCAACTCAGCCAGTAGCATCCCGCCAATTTTGGGGAACGGCTTGTTGATTTAAATACTTTTTGCCCCAAACTCAACTCCAACTCTATAACCATAAATAAAAAATGGTTGAGTAAATAGCAATTCCATTTGTAAAACAGGGCAAACGCATCTAATTTAGGCGATTTTAGGTCTAAATCAACGTAGAATCATCTAATTTTTACGTTAACAATTAACTAGGTTTCAATACTCTCTTTTTTGCTGTAATTCCGACTTTAGGAGGAAACTATTTATAACTCAAAACGATGTAATTCAAGATAGAATGCAGGATAACCATACTTATTTTTACGTTCTTTGCTTAAAATAATAAAAACCGCACCAAAAAACCTCTTTTTTTGGTGTGGTTGCCCTGATTTGTAAAACGAAAACTGTGTTATGTAGAAAGAAATAGGTTATAGTTGAGCTTTGCTAGTCAACCTAGAATCAATATCTTGCGTAACATCAGTTCTTTACGTAAAGAAAATATGTTTTCAAAATGGCAGATAGATTAAACCGTAGGGAAGGTTTTGGAACTTCTCCCGTATTTTTCACAGCAATTTGTACCATTCTAGGTGCAATTCTTTTTCTCCGATTGGGTTTTGCCACGGGGAATTTGGGTTTGCTCGGCACAGTTTGGATGATTATTCTCGGGCATTTGGTAACCATTCCGACTGCCATGTCCATTGCCGAAATTGCTACCAACCAGCGTGTGGAAGGCGGAAGGGAATACTATATTATTTCCCGTTCTTTCGGAACTGCTGTGGGCGGAGCGATTGGCTTGGCACTTTATTTCTCACAAGCCGTAAGTGTGGCTTTCTACGTGGTGGCTTTTGCCGAAGCTTTCCGACCATTTTTTGACTTGCTTCTCGCTTCCGACTACAATATATACGTGTACGATTACCGCCTTGTCAGCATTCTTGCCATCTTGATTCTCACGCTTTTCACACTTTCACAAAACAGAAGGGTAGGAGTGAGGATGATTTATTTGGTAGCAGGGATTTTAGTAGTAGCAATCATCCTATTTCTGACAGGAACACCGAAAAATGGAAATGATTTCTCGGTGTATGATTTGGGTCAGCGAGTGGATGACCCTGCTGATTTTTTCTATATTTTTGCGATTATTTTCCCCGCTTTCACAGGAATGACGGCTGGAGTGGGTTTGTCTTCTGACCTGAAAAATCCAAGCAAGTCAATTCCGAAAGGAACAATTTATGCTACGGTTGCAGGTTTGGTCATCTATATAATTGTTGCCATCAAATTGTATTATTCAGCTTCTGTAGCAGAGTTGAATGGGAACGAATTTGTGATGAGCGATATTGCTGTTTGGGGTCCAATCATTCCGCTAGGTTTGGCGGCCGCAACTATTACTTCTGCCATTGGCTCATTTTTGGTAGCTCCGAGAACCTTGCAGGCAATTGCAGCCGACAGAGTTTTACCATCTTCGCCTGCAAATTTCTGGTTAGGGAAATTGAGCAGGTTGAAACGAGAACCTAAAAATGCGACAATCATCACGGCTATAATTGCCTTGTTCTTTGTTTTCATTGGAGATGTCAATACAATTGCCCAAATCGTAACCATTTGTTTCCTAATTACTTATGGCGGAATTTGCTCGGTTTCATTTCTGGAGCATTTCACGGCTGACCCAACTTACCGACCTGCATTTCGCTCTCGCTGGTATATTTCCCTAATTGGAGCGGTGGTTTCCCTCTATCTTATTTTCAGAATTTACCATAATTATGCAATCCTATCGCTAATTCTTATTTTCTTGATTTACTATGCAATTGACCGATTCAATAAAGAGAAATCAGGAATTTCGGCAATTTTTCAAGGATTCATATTCCAACTGAATAGAGAGCTGCAAGTGTTTTTGCAAAAATCTAAGAAAGACCCAAAAGGAGAACATTGGCGACCTTCCATTGTCTGTATTTCTGAACGGACTTTCGAGAAATTTGCCGCTTTCGATTTACTTCGTTGGATTTCCCACAAATATGGTTTTGGGACTTACATTCACCGAATTGATGGTTATTTATCCACCGAAACAAACCTGCTTTCCCAAGAATACCTCAACCGAATGATTAACATGGCAGAGGACTCGAACAGTAATGTTTATTTGGATACCTTGGTCAGTCCGTCTTTCACAGCAGCTATTTCCTCCGTAATTCAACTACCAGGAATGTCTGGAAAGGAGAATAATACCATGCTGTTTGAGTTCGATAAGAATAATCCTGATAAGGAGTTGGCGAATATCATGGATAATTTTACATTGGTCCGTTCCGTAGGCTTCGATATTTGTATTTTGGCGAGCTCCACCCGAAGCTTTGGATACAAAAGTAAAATAGATATTTACCTGACTTCCAATGATATAGATAATGCAAACTTGATGATTTTGCTCGGATTTGTCATTCTCGGACATCCTGAATGGAAAGGGGCAAGAATCAGACTTTTGGCAGTTCACCCCGTAGATGAAATTGCCGAACAGCGTGAAAGAATATTGGCTTTGGTAGAGTCAGGAAGGTTGCCCATTTCTCGAAATAATGTAGAGCTGATTGCCAAAGAAAATGATACGGATGTGAAATCAATTATCAATGAGAAATCGAAAGATGCTTGCCTTACTATTATTGGAATTAGAACTGAGCTGGTGAAGCATAAGAAGAAAGAAATATTTTTGGGTTATGAGGAAATAGGTGATATTCTGTTTGTAAACGCCAAAACACAGAAAGAAATTAGTTGACTTGTAAATATATAGATGTGAGGATTTGCAAATATGAGAATGTAGAAATATTCAATTCAGGGTTTGGTGGTGTTAAACAAGTAATGCTGGAAATTATTTCTGTAGCCGACAACATCCTGTTGTCGTGAAGTAAGCTGTTTGCGTTAGCAAATCCCTGTTTTTAGTCTATTCATTTTTAAATAGCATTACTTGTTTCAAACTACCCAGAGTTTGTTATAAACTGATTGCTCGAATGTTTTTTCTGTAGAATCCTCTTCTCAGAGGAATAAAAGCAATTTATTATTCTCAATAACAAAAGATACTCATTCTTCTGCTGATCTCAATCTAACGAAGCTTTTCTATGAAGAAAAGCCTATTAGTAAACTAAAACCTGCAAATCTTAGAAATCCTAAAAATCATGGTTTACCTTAGGCACGCATAACAAGTTTTTCAATTCAAAAAACCAACTAAAATGACTTTAGAAGAAGTTACCAAGAAAATAGAAGAGAACGCACAGAAAGTAGATGGCATTGAAGCAACCGTGAAATTTGTTCTAGATAGCGGTACCGTTTACGTAGATGGAAACGGGTCTCATAACACAGTAACGAATGATAGCAAGGAGGCAGATTGCGAAGTGGAAGTCTCAACAGAGAACTTGGAAGCAATGATTAAGGGAGAACTGAACCCAATGATGGCTTTCATGAACCAACAAATGAAAATTGATGGAGACATGACTGTTGCCATGAAATTGGCAAGTCTTTTCGCAGAAGAGTAATCTAAAAAGAATTGTTAAAACCCTCCAAAATTTGTGTTTTGGAGGGTTTTTGTTTTTAAACTTAACCTGTAAGGAACGGAAATTAAATAAGATGCTACTTTCTCTTGTTTCTTTTTGGGCTATTCTTCGTTAAAAATAGTATCCATAGCGATGCTATGCCTACTATTTTTGCCTAGACTAGCTAGCGTAGCCCGACCTCAAAAATAAACTGCGATAATGGCGCACTTTATTTAATTTCTTTCACTAATGTTATTTCGAAATTTTCTTCTGTTCTGGTGATTCGACATTTTCCACCCCAAATTTTCAAATCGTGTATTTAATTAAATTTTTGATAATCAATGTATTAAATGTAAAATATGCTTCAATCGTTAATTTGGGGATTGAGTGCGATTTTTGTTTTTTGTTACTTGTCAGTATTCTATCATTAATTATTGGTCGAAAAAGAGCTCATTATCTCTCATTGGCTAGTCAAAGCTTCTTAGCTTGCAAAAGAACAATCGAAGGTTTATTAGAATAATAGAACGCTTTCCCCAAATTAACGATTGAACCTAAAATATCGGTTTTAGTAAATTGTATTAAGAATTTGGAAAATGAAGTTGAAAGAAACAATTAGCATTTTAACATAGAGAGTTTCAGTATTTCTCCACGAAATAAACAAAATTTAGCTTATTTGTCCACAGCCAAGATTCTTTGTTGCTTTTTCGATCAAGAAAAAAACAAACGCTGATTCGTATTAAATGGTAGTGTTCGACTATGGTATGGAAACCAGAAAATGCAGATTTAGATTTATAGGGGTGTACGTCTAAATGCAGAAAAGAGTCTTTGCGTATAATGCTTGCCTTTGGATATAAGGAACGGAAATTAAATAAGATGCTACTTTCTCTTGTTTCTTTTTGGGCTATTCTTCGTTAAAAAAGTTTGCCGTAGTGGTGCTATGCCAAACTTTTTTGCCTAAACCAGCCTCAAAAATAAACTGCGACAAAACACGCATTTATTTATTCCCCGTTCCTAAGGCACAAGTGGACACTTGCGCTATATTTAGTTTGATTATTTTTTTGAAAACTGCATTTAGACGTGCACCCATTTATAGAATCTTACTCTACGCTCCAAATAAAGACTTGAAGTTGTTCAATAAATCCGAAAAACACCTTTCATACTTTAATCCGACATTTCCCACCCTAATTTTTCAAATCCTGTATTTAATAAAAAATTGATTATCAGTCAACATGAGTGTCATTTTATGCTAAAAAAAATAAGGAAACAAAAAAGGTTGTATATTGGGTGTATGTCTAAATGCAGATTTGTAATTACACTTCACTTTTTCCAATAAATGAAACTTGTACACCGTTCTTCCAGAACGGTTTTGTTGAGGTCGCTCTGGAAGAGCGAAGTACATAAAAGAAAGAAATCTGTATTCTGA
>JBLIFI010000221.1:0-7854 GCA_047633715.1 Flammeovirgaceae bacterium | reverse complement strand
TAGATACGGGTTGGGTGACAGATGAAGATCCTGCGGAATTGGCAAAACGAAAAGAGGAATTACACGATTTCCAACCTCCATTAGATATTGTGGATGGAGCTGCCAGAGTTTTAGACCCTTTGTTTGACGGAATTAACACAGGAAAACATTGGTGCGGTAAGTTTTTGAAAGATTATAGACCAATTGATTGGTAGGTTTGGTTAAATTCAGAGAGTTACGACTATTGAAATCCAAACCCATTTTGTAATGAAAATAATGGCTATTAGAAAAATGCAGAAACACAGAAATTAAATTACTTCTAGTAAAGTTGTATATTTGATTACATAAAACTATTTCTAAGGAACGGGGAATAAATAAATGCGTGTTTTGTCGCAGTTTATTTTTGAGGCTAGTTTAGGCAAAAAAGTTTGGCATAGCACCGCTACGGCAAATTTTTTTAACGAAGAATAGCCCAAAAAGAAACAAGAGAAAGTAGCATCTTATTTAATTTCCGTTCCTAAGAATGATAAATCCATCCGAATACATAGAAATTAATTCAGAGATAAGATTTGGGAAGCCTTGTATAAAAGGCACTCGAATTACAGTTTCCGATGTTTTACAATGGCTCGCTTCTGATATGAGTATTGAGGAAATTATAGAGGATTTTCCTCAATTGAAAAAAAATGATATTTTGGCTTGTTTGGCTTATTCTGCAAATAGAGAAAAGGCAACTTTAATTGCTACTTCTCTATAAATATGCTAAAAAGTGTTAAATTTTTTATTTGTTTATTTTGTTATAGATCCAATAAAGCAGAATGAATTTAATGTTTTTAAATATTGTTTACTTTATTGGCTAATTATGGAAATAAAGTAAAACGCAGGCTTTCAGTATTAACTTAGGAACGGGGAATAAATAAATGCGTGTTTTGTTGCAGTTTATTTTTGAGGCTAGTTTAGGCAAAAAAGTTTGGCATAGCACCGCTACGGCACACTTTTATACCCGCAATGGAATTGGAAGAATAGCCCAAAAAGAAACAAGAGGAAATAGCATCTTATTTAATTTCCGTTCCTTAGTAAGTTACAAATAGTAGTTACTTGTCGTACATTTGTCATACAAACAGCACGAACATAGCATGAAATTCCTACTAGACGAAAATATTTCTTGGCGAATTATCAAATTGATTAAAGCTGTATTTCACGATGCAATACATGTCAATCGTATAGAAGTACAACAGCCTGCAAGAGATACAGACATTTGGAAGTGGGCGAAAACTCATGAAGCAATTATTGTTACAAAAGATGATGATTTCGTCTCTCTTTCCATGGAATATGGTTTCCCACCAAAGGTAATTCTGATAAAATCTGGCAATCAAACCAAAGAATACATTTCTCAATTCCTTTTAGCCAACAAAAAATAGATAGTTGCTTTTTCTCAAGACAAAGAACACGGAATATTGAAACTTGTCTGACATATCAAAATCCACTCATTCCCAAAGCTTTCCTGTAATTCTCAATCGCCTTTTCTAGATTTTTATTCTGCCCATAAGGTTTTGTCAACACAAGAAAACCTTAGAATAGCCATTCCTATAATCGGAAAGTTTGGTTAAATTCGGAGAGTTACGACTATTGAAATCCAAACCCATTTTGAAATGAAAAATAATGGCAATCAAATCAGAAGTTTATTCTCTAGAAACCATGCTACGGTTTTGGCCAAATTGGGTGTCTTTCTGGCGGGTCCAACTCCGCCCAATGGAGAAATGCAAACAGGTTGGCGCAGAAAAGTGGTTTCTGAACTAATGGCTGATGAACGGCTCGACCCAAGTATGATTGTGGTTTCTCCAGAACCTGAATCGGGCTTATGGGCAGATATTGATAACTCCAACCCCAAAAATGAGCTTGAAAATGTGGAGGACAAGCAAATGCCTTGGGAAATCCAGTATTTGAATCTTTGCGACATTACCGCATTTTGGTTGCCTACTTATTGGAGGAAAGAAGCTTCCGAAAACTTCGCCCCAAATATTGGCCCAACTAGCCGATGGGAATTTGGCTTTTTCTTTCAGGAATATTTGAAAAATACACAGAAAAGAAGCTTTATAATTGGTAGCCCAGAAGATGCAGAAAGTGTGAAATGGGCAAAAAAAATTACCGATATGTATGGAGTGAAATGGCACTTTCTCAAGAAAGAATATAAAAAAGAATTGGTTGCCAAGTCATTCATTGATGAAATTAAAGAAACGCTGATTGGGAATAAGTGGAATTATTGATTTCGATAGAACAAAAAAAACACGCCTTTGCAAAATTTGCAAAGGCGTGTTTTTGGATTTGAAAGATAGTTAATGTTTCGCAGTCATTTTCTCTTTATGTTTTTTGAGTTGTCGTCTTAAAGCATCTGTCACTTCATCTGTGGCGGCTTCGAATGAATTAGACTTGGATTCTGCAAAAAGCGTCTGTCCAGGGATATTTATCTTCATTTCTACCACTTTATTTTCTCTGTCAGTATCTGGAGTTACTTTCATAAACACCTCTCCGTCAACTATTCTATCGAAGAATGTTTCTAATTTATCTGCTCTTTTCTGTACAAAATCAAGTAATTTTTGATCGGCAGTAAAGTGTACTGAATGCATCTGTAATTTCATAAACACACTGTTTAATGGTTAAAAATAGACTTTTAGCAAGACTTTCTTGCAAGTGTGTGTAAAGATTAGGTCATAGGCTTTTTTAAAATTGGAAAACTTATTCATTGATTTCAGAAATAAAAGCTAGTCAATTCCAACTTGAAAAGCAAGTTTATTGGAGACTAAACTCGTGGTTTTTTTCTGCCTGTTCTAGGGCAAGCTATCTTTGCCATCTTTTATTCTTTGACTTTTTTCCTCCATCAAAAATACTTTCTAAGGCACTCAGCAAATCTTCCATTTCATCTTCGTTCATTTGCTCGAAAGGATTGCCTTCCCCGCTAAATCTGTGGGATGGCACAGGTGGCATCTCTGGGAATTTACCCGTCCTAATTACTTCTTCCAGCATTTCTGCCAAACCTTCCAAACTATCAAGCTGCATCTGAACTTCATAATTAAGCTCTGACATAGGTTCTTCCGACCATTTGGAAATAGATTTATAGTCTTTATAAACTCTACCCATTTCCGTCTGCCTCAACTGCTTCGTTTCCGTTTTCACCCGCTGGAGTTGGTTCTCCAACATCTCTTTCTCTTTCAGCATTTTTACCAACTTCTCTTCCACCAAACTCATTAGTGCAGTTCCGTCCAAAGGAGACTCTTCCTTTAAATCCATATTGGCATATTGCTTTTCAAGTTGCAGTAGCTCGTCAATATCTCCATGCTGATAGGCTTGGTTAATTTGTTGCATCAGCTTATGGAAATTCTCCGCTTCTTTTTCAGATTGTGCTTTATCTGGGTGGAAACGAGCTGCCAAGCGCACAAATATTTTCCTAATCTCCTTTTGGTCTTCCTTTTTAGGCTTCTGTTCAAAACTCTCAAAAAACCGTCCTTTGTTTTGCTCAAACTCCTCCTCTACTTGCTTTTGGAATGCTTCTTCATCAAACTCTGCCTCACCTTCAAAGAAATCTTCCTTCTTCATGTCCTTATAAGTCGCCCGAAGTGCTGCTTTATCTTCTCTGGAAATTTTCTTTGATTTCAACGCTTTCTGAAAAAGTGCATCAATGGTTTTTCGCACTTCATCAATCTCACTTGTTTTTTTGAGATAGAAGTTGCCGTATTCCCGCTGAAATTCCTCCATTTTGGTTTTCTCCTTCTCCAAAATGGTTTTATTTCTCTTCAAATTGGTGTTGAGTCGCTTTCTGCCTTTCTCCAACTGTTCCAATTCCTTCTCTTTCTGTATGATTGAATCGCTTTTGGATATGTCTTGTTTGCTCATTCTGCTATTATATGATGTTTTGTCAATTTTTCGAAAAATTAATAAAGGAATTGATAAAATGCAATTTAGGAAACTCCAAACGAAAAAAATTAGGCGAATAATCACAAAAATAGTAACCCCAGTTATCAAAGTTGATAACTGGGGTTACTATTTGCTGAATTCTGAAAAGTCTATTTTCCTTCTTCTCTCAATTGTGCATCTACTGCGGCAATTCCAATCATATTCACAATTTCCCGAACTGTGCTACCAATTTGGAGAACGTGAACAGGTTTGTTCATTCCCAACAGAATTGGCCCAATGGCTTCCGTTCCATTTAAGGCTTGTTGGAGTTTATAGGAAATGTTCGCTGATGCCAGATTGGGGAAAATCAAGATATTTGGGGCTCCTTCCACCAAATTGGAGAAAGGATAATTCTCCTTCAAAGTTTCCTGATTGAAAGCCAAGTTGGCTTGCACCTCTCCATCCACTTTCAAATCTGGGTGGTCTCTTTTGAGAATTTCCACCGCCTTTCTCACAATTCTTGGCTCAGGCAAATCAGATGAACCAAAGTTAGAATAGGAAAGCATGGCAATTCTTGGCTCAATGTTAATTCCATCTTTCACAGCACGAGCCGCCATTACTGCAATCCGCACTAACTCTTCAGAGGTTGGATTTGGAATAATGGTAGTATCTGCAAAGAAAATTGGCCCTTTTTTGGTCAGCATCATGTACATACTTACCAATTTGTTGTTATTTCTCGTACCAATAATCTCCAAACCTGGTCGGATTGTATCAGCATATTTTCTGCTCAATCCAGAAATCAAACCATCTGCCTCGCCCGTCTCCACCATCATTGTACCGAAATAACTTCGCCTTTTCATTAAGGAAGCTGCTTCATACACATTCACGCCTTTCCGTTTGCGCTTCTCGAAATAAATCTTGGCAAACTCTTTCCGCTTTTCTTCAAGCTCTGAACTTCTAGTGTCAATAATTTTCACATCTGCTAAATCCAGCTGATGCTCAGAGATGATTTCATTAATTTTGTCTTTATTACCAAGTAAAATTGGAGATACAATAATTCCATCATCCAAGCCAATTTGAACTGCTTTGAGGATTCTGTGGTCATCTGCTTCGGCAAAAACAATTCGTTTTGGGTTGGATTTCGCCTTATCCATAATAAATCGAACCACACTATCATCAGAGCCTAATCTTTTACGGAGTTCGCCTTTATAAGCTTCCCAATCGGTAATCGGGTAGCGAGCGACTCCGCTATCCATTGCCGCTTTTGCCACGGCTGGCGCAACCGTAGTCAGCAAACGTGGGTCGAGAGGCTTCGGGATGATGTAATCTCGCCCGAAAACAATTTTCTCTTGATTATAAGCCCGAGCCACCAAATCGGGAACAGGTTCTTTTGCCAAAGCCGCCAGCGCTTTTACGGCTGCGAGTTTCATGGCTTCGTTGATTTCCGTTGCCCGAACATCCAATGCTCCACGGAAAATGAATGGGAAACCTAACACATTATTCACTTGGTTAGGATGGTCAGAACGCCCAGTTGCCATAATTAAATCGGAGCGAGTGTCTAAAGCAATCTGATAAGGGATTTCTGGGTCTGGATTTGCCAAGGCGAAAACAATTGGATTATCTGCCATTTTCAGCAACAACTCAGGTTTCAGAATGTCTCCTCTCGATAAGCCTAAGAAAATATCCATTCCCTCAATGGCATCATCCAATCCATGCAAATCTAAATCGGTGGCGAATTGAGTTTTGTATTTATCCAAATTGCCACGGTCGGAGCGAATGACTCCTTTGCTGTCGAGCATCACGATATTCTCTCGCTTCATGCCCAATTCAATGAAAATACGTGAGCAAGAAAGTGCCGAAGCTCCTGCGCCCGAAACAATCATTTTCACTTCCTCAATTTTCTTATCGACCAGCTCCAACGCATTCAACATAGCTGCGCCAGAGATAATTGCCGTTCCGTGTTGGTCATCGTGCATCACAGGAATGTTCATTTCCGCTTTCAGACGTTCCTCAATCATGAAGGCTTCTGGCGCTTTGATGTCTTCCAAATTCACTCCTCCAAAAGTGGGCTCCATGGCTTTCACCACTTTAATGAATTCTTCTGGGTCGGTGGTATTCAACTCAATATCAAACACATCAATTCCTGCAAAAATCTTGAAAAGTACGCCTTTCCCTTCCATCACAGGTTTAGAAGCTTCTGGCCCAAGGTTCCCCAAGCCCAAAACAGCAGTTCCATTGGAAATTACGGCAACTAAATTTCCTTTGGCAGTATATTTATAAACATCTTCTACATTTTTAGCAATTTCTATGCAGGGTTCTGCCACGCCTGGCGAGTAAGCCAACGCCAAATCTCGCTGTGTATTCGTATTTGTGGTGGGAACTACGGCAATTTTCCCAGGCACTTCGCTGTGATAATTCAGCGCATCTTCCTTCCTAATTTTATTTTCTGACATAAGTTGGGTTGTTTGAGTTCTAAACAGAATAGGTTTTTGCCTATAAGCTGATTCAACTACAAGGTCAGAATGATTTGCGGGATTTCCAAAATTGAAGGTGGGAAATTGTGCGGGAAGGATGTTTCTCACAAAGTAAGTTGCTCTTCAAGACACAGGGTTTGCAAATTTGCCTATCATTCAAATGTCCGAAACCTTAAAGGTGTCGGACATTTATCTCGTTGTAGAAAAAGGAAGAATAGTCTCATAAATACATCTGCACAATCCTCTTAATTCCCCCCAAACTCCGAATAAGCTCTATCCAACGCCCTGTAAAGTAATTCGCCTTGCAGTTCGTAGCCTTTTTGGGAAAGGTGTAGTTTATCCACAGAAGAAAGTCCGTTGGCTTTCCAATTGTCCATAGATTTGAAACCGCCCATAACTTGGTAGAAATCCCAGACTGCTACCTTTTGCTCAATACCAATTTCCCGAATTACCTTGTTGGCTTCTGCATTGTCTCTATTTACGTATTTGCGCTTGCGGTAGCTGTCTCCAACCGAAGTGAGCAGGATGGAAATATTAGGGTTCACGCTTCGGATGTCAGCAATGAGTTTTACAAAATCAGCTTTGAAGCGACTTGCCACAAAATTGGTTCGGAATGCATCGTTTGTTCCCAAAGAAACGACTATCAATTGTGGATTGAGATGCGCCAAGTTCTTTTTGAAATCCTCACATCGAAAATAACTAGGGACTTCTGCGCCATTCACTCCCGAAGCACTATAAATCAAACCACTTTCATCATTCTCCATGCTGATTCCCTGCAAAACGAATTGATTTTGCTTTTCATTCGTTTTCTTCAAGGCAATTGTAATGTTGTCTTGTGCTTTTAGCAAATTGAATTCCACATAACCATCTCCCATAATTGTGCTTGTAAGGGAGTTTCCATCTTCCAAATCTACCGTAGCCTCAAAAGAGCGTTCATCAAAAGTTGGGTAGAAAACCTTTATTCGCTGAATCTTATATTGTTGATTTGGTTTTTTGTTCGGGTTAATGATGAATGTAGAATTTGCTGAAAAAGTGCAAGCAGTCACTCCCGCCAAACCCCAACGGCTAGACAAATTGCCTTTTACACATCGTTTCCCTTCCCAACTGCCCGTATAACTCACTCCATAATTATGTGGATTATTGGTTTTTGCAATCTTATAGGGAAAGGCAAAACCACGAGCATTCATGGGAAAACGAATATCTTCAGCATACAAATCTCGCACTTTGCCCGAGAAGAAATCTGCTTGAATGTGCGAGTCTCCAATGTGGAGCGCATGAACTTGCCCTTCTTGCTTCATTTCCAATTTCTGGAGCTTGGAGAAGTAATTTCTCAGACTTTCTGGTTGGAGAATGTTGTTTTCCGAAGCGTTCAGGAACTCATACTGTGAGAAAATATCTGAAAGCTCATCGGACATGGGGAGTGAGTCGGAAGCCGTTTGGGCTTGTAGTGTAAAGCCAAACAGTAAGATTATTGAGAAACATGCAATAAGATTTCTATAATTCATAGTCGTGT
>JBLIFI010000220.1:0-7871 GCA_047633715.1 Flammeovirgaceae bacterium | reverse complement strand
TTAAACCGCTCATAAAATCATACATTTGGATTGAGATAGTAAACTGGAGTTCAGTAAACGGTTATCAAAATTATCATACTGCTATACATTTTTCATTTTCCTCGGAGCCGAGTCGCATCGGAGCCGAGTCGCATCGGAGCCGATAGCACTCGCTACGGGTCGCATCGGATTTGAGAAGTTGAAGGCAATGGCATCGACCATCCGATCCCACAGAGAACTGTCAGAATTGAGCCGACATGGAATGGGTTCTGACCGGGTCACGCTGACAGGCACAATTTTCACTTTGTATAGTAAGTGTTTGAACATATTTAATTCATACTTATTTCTGATTCAAGAGTCTGATTATCAATATTTTTTAAATCGTACCTCGTACATCTAAATTCGTACATCATACTCGCCAATAATGGATTTACTCGCAGAGCTTATTTTTGTGCTTAATCAGCATCGGATAGCAATTTCAGAAAATGTGCTTCCCACCAACTCCAAGCTGGAGAAGCTATATTCACTTATTGCTCTAGGAAAAGTCAGAACGGATATTCAAGCATCTGAAGCGATTTATAAATGCTCTCCAAAAGACAAGAAATATCTCATGCTCAAACGAAATCTCATTAGTCGATTGGCTGATTTGATGTTGGAAGCTGAGCCAAATAAAGCTTACCGAGACAATTATTCTCATACTCAGTTTTTATGCGAGCAGAAATTGGCAGTTACTGAAAAGTTACTCCAACAAAACGTATATCATAATGCAGAGAAAATTATTGGTAAAGTAGAGAAGAAAGCCGAAGCCTATCATCTGATTATTGTGCAATTGAAATGCGCTCGGCAATTGCGAATGATTCATGGGCTGAAAGGTTTCCCTGCCCAAACTGAAGCCTACGATAGAGCCGTTGGGATTCTCTCCAAACATTTCATGTACGAATCGAAAGCGCAGGGTTTCTCACAAATCATTCAGAGTAAAATCAAATTCTTTATTTCCCACAATCCAGATTTGATTTCCCAAGCAAGAGAGTTTTCTCGTCAAATTTCCGAATGGCTTGAGGAATTTAATTCTCCATTTCTGCAATTGTACGGAAACCGAATACAGATTGCCTTGCAACACCAAATCCACCACATAAGAGGTTGGGGATTGAGCATCGAAGCGCTTTCAGAGTTACCCAACGAGTTTCCATTCCTGAAAAGTAGCTCGTTGGATTTAGAGATCTCGCTAGATTGGGTGCGATTTCACAGAGCAGTTGGCGATTTGGAAGAAATGGAGAAGTATTTAGAGGAATGCCTAAAACTGTCTGATTACCAAGCATTTAATAAATTCGAGGTAATGGCATTGAACTATGATTTGGCAATGAAAAGGGCAGATTGGCAAAAGGCTTCGGAAATTGTGAAAGAGGTTTTCCACACCACTCAATTCAGCCGTTTAGATTCAATTGATATTTCTGCTTGGGGAATTCGAGCATTGTATCTCAATTATGTTTTCCTCAAACTCCAACAACCAAAAAAACAGTTTGCCAAATTTGCAGACAGAACTCAGGTTTTTGAGTTCCTAACTGCTTGCCAACCTGTGAGTAAAGACAAAAAAGGTTATAATCTGCATTTGGTTATCCTCCGACTGCTTTTCCAGAAGTATTACTCTACAGAAGACATTTCTAGCGATGGCAACAAGATGTTAGTTTATTTCCAACGCCATTTGAAGTTATTGGAAAGTGAGCGAACAGGGATTTTCTTCAAATCCCTCGCCAAAGTGGCAACTGCCAATTTCGATAAACAATATGTGGAAAAGCGAGATACTTATTTCTTCGAGCGTATTTCCGAAGCCAAAAATGAACTTTTCCTATTCGATGATTGTGAAATTATTCCTTATGAAAAGCTTTGGGAGTTGGTGAATAGATAAACTCATTAAAAGGCAAAAGTACAGGTCAAAGATTTTGCGTTTTTGAAAGTAGAATGAATTTGGCGATTAAAGTCGTAGTGGAGAACAGAATAACATATTTTCGATGAATACAAAACAGCGCTCATTTTATAAAAAAAAACGCTTCATTATTCCGTTGGTTTTAATCATGAGTTGGTTTCTATATCCTTATTTTGATATCCCTTTGAGAAGAGAAAGCACGGAAGGAAGAACCTGGTATAAATATTCTAGCGACTATATCACTTTCAGATATCCTAACAGATTAAAGAGAAATACTAATCGCGAGTTTCCCTTTAATTCAGAATATTCAGCCAATTTATTCGAATGGAAATCTAATACTCATATTACCTATTTTGCTGTGGAATATACTAATTATGAAATAGGCATATTGGGTTATGAAGAACTTCTTCGTAGAGCTATAGGGAACGGTCAGCCAATTTACGATTTTGATACTTTTGTCAAAGACTCTTTAGGTTCATTGCATCCAGAATATGCTTCTGATGAAATCGATTCGTTTTACAACATAAGAGAAGAGTACTTCAAGTATGATTCTCGTCAATTGCCATTAGTAAATACTTTTTCTGCTCTTGTTCACGAAAGAGTAGTTTCTATTATAGGCTTGGATACGCTTACTTTTCATACCAAGATAAGTAAATATCATTTGCAAAAGATCAACACCGAACAATTTTGGCGTGATACAATTGACGGTTTAGAAAGACGAATTTATACAGACGGAAGTGGATATGGATGCTCCCTGTATAAAAGAGAAACATCCAAGGGAGTTGTTTTTAGCATTACACCAAGAAGAAAATTCGACAACGCAGAAAACCTTTCTGAAACAGATGTGATGCAAATAATTAAATCAGTACGTCCTAATCAAGAATGGATTAATTCAGAAGAATAGTTTACAAGTACGAAAAAACCGCATTCAATTTTGGAAGAGAATTAGTTGAGCTGATTTGATTTCCAAATTTGAAAACCGCCTAATGATTGCGTTGATTTTAGAATTGCCCAAAATTGGCGGAACGGACTTGAAGGATTTAGTTGGGAATAAGATTAGGTTTCTATTTCTTCTCATCAATTGAGGAGTTGCAAAATCCAGCCAAATTAGAAAGCAAAAGCCTTTGCTTTCTCAATTACTTCTTCATAAACCGCTTCATAAAGCGGACGGATTCTGTGAATGTCAAAATATTTGGCTCTCTCAAGTGCGTGTACTTTGAATTTTGGCAAGTTTTCCTCTCTCAAAATATAAAGTGCATTTTTTACCATTCCATCCACATCGCCCACATCGTTCATGAAACCTGTGATTCCCTGTTGGTTGAGTTCTGGCAAACCGCCTGCGTTGGAGCTAACCACGGGAACTTCGCAAGCCATTGCTTCTAAAGCTGCCAATCCGAAACTTTCTTTCTCGGAAGGCATCAGGAACAAATCGCTGATGGAAAGCACTTCTTCTATGGCTTCCATTTTACCTAAAAAGCGAACGTCTTCAAAAATGCCTAATTCCTGACAGCGAGTTTCAATTCGCCTTCTTTCTGGGCCGTCTCCAACCAATAATAATTTGCTTGGAGTTTCTTGATTGATTTTGTAGAAAATATCCACTACATCATCAATTCGTTTGACCTTTCTGAAGTTGGAAGTATGCGCTATCAATCGCTCGCCATTTGGGCAAATTGCTTTTTTGAAGTGCTCTTTTTTCTGCTTGGCAAATCGCTCCAAATCAATGAAGTTATGAATTACCTTAATGTCTTTAGTAATGTCAAAATAGTCGAGCGTGTCTTGTTTCAAACTGTTGGAAACTGCTGTAACGGCATCAGACTCGTTGATGCTGAACGTTACTACAGGCTCATAGCTCTCGTCTTTCCCAACCAAAGTAATGTCTGTTCCGTGGAGTGTGGTAACCACGGGGATTTCCACACCACGAGTTCGGAGTATTTGCTTCGCCATGTAGGCAGATGAGGCGTGGGGAATGGCATAATGAACATGCAAAACATCCAACTCTTCGGTGGCAACTACATTGACCATTTTGCTTGCCAATGCCAACTCATAAGGCGGATACTCGAAAAGTGGATAGGTTCTGATATCTACTTTATGGTAGAAAAGGTTCTCGCTGATTAAATCGAGCCGAGTGGGTTGTTCGTAAGTGATAAAGTGAACTTTATGCCCTTGCTGCGCTAAAGATTTACCTAATTCGGTGGCAACTACGCCACTTCCACCATAAGTTGGATAGCAAACAATTCCTATTTTCATTTTCGATATATCTAAAACCTTCTATTAATTTAATAAACAGAAACTGTGTTGCCTAGCCTACTTTGCTTCCTGCAAATTGCTTCAATTCTTTATAACTGATTCCCATGTGCGAATTATGATACACACATTCGCCATTTTCAATGACCAAAACCTGTGGAGATTCATGTCTTACACCAAACTTGTTGGCAATTTCCGCAGAGATATCTCTGTGGGCAATCAAATCTAGGAAATAAGGTTTCAGGCCTTCCATTTCCGCATTTTTCCAACTTCTTTCGAGCCTGTTCAATGCCATTGAGCTAACTGAGCAACGTGTACTGTGCTTGAAAAGTACTACTTTTTCAGATTCGGATTGCTTTGCTACATCTTCCAACTCTGCTATGCTTTTTATTTTATTCCAATTCATAATTTCTTTTTTTTAGGTAATCGAGTTGTTAACCAAGGATTTAGAAGAAATGTTCCATTGGCAAGAAATAGCATAACAACTATGGAAAACGGATAAGGTTTCTTTTTATACATCCAAACACAACCATCATGATTCCATTCATCTTTGCTTTTTTAATCACGATAGTGATTTATGTGGTTCTCTGACAAATTTTGTGGAGGTCAAAAACAGCTCAGATTAGTTGTCTAATCTGGAGGCTGTAATTGATGATTATTCCTTATTTCATGGAACACATCAATTACAAAAATTGTCAGACAACCATTTATGTTTTCTTTTGGTTCTTGTTGGTAGCAGGAAGTATTGGAGATTCTCCTTCGGAATCAGAATTAAAGTTGGGAGATATTGGAGAGTTTGCACTTGGGCATGTTTTATCAAAGCCTTTATCACTTTTTCATAGAGATTTACCTTTTTCCTTGGATTCTAGCAGTAACGAAGTACAAACTTGGAAACCTGTTTTATGCATAATTGCGAATGCTTCTATTCAAGCATTCGCAATTTCTTATCTGTGGGATTGGCTTACATAATGTAAAGAACTCAATTTCAATTCTTACTACTTCTCCAAGCCTTCCATGCTCCTGAAGACCATAAAGCCCACGCAATAAGTACTGGTTGGAAGAACAATCTTATCAATCTTGCTCTGTCAGAGTTCAATGCTCCGAAAGCATCTTCGCTATCCATATATTGGGAAATGTTGCCCGGGAAAATAAGGATGAAAAAGATTGCCAAAGCCCAACCAAAGTTCACTCGCTGGGTTTTCCAAAATGCCAATCCAAGTCCTAAAACAATTTCCACAATTCCCGAGAGAATTACCACCAAATCCTTACTCATAGGAACCCAATCTGGCACTTGTGCCTGAAAGTCGATTCGGTTGAAGGTAAGATGACTGACTCCTGCATAAACCATGAATAATGCCAGTAGAATTCTAAAAACCTTTTGTGTTGTGGATGTTTCTATAAATGATTTCATGTTTTTGGGGGTTGGGTTTGATTATTTCGGGTATGATGTAAATGTCCTCAATTTGACTCTATTCATCAACGTTTTTATTTTGAAGATTGTTTTTGCTGTTCTTCCCGAAAAGCAGCAAACCTGCCAAGTACTCAAACTTGGCAGGTTTGTTTTATGATTCTAACTTCTTTTTTCAAGAAAAGCCAATTGTTTATATGATGGATTAAAAGTCATAGGTAACCGAAGCGGTAATCATTCTTGGGAGAATTGGAGTAGCCCAGAATGTGCCTTGCAAACCTGTGCCATAAGCATTATTTTTGTGTTGCTCAAAATCTTCTTTGGTGAAAAACTCTTTATTTCCATCAATTTTTGCCAAGCCTTCGGTTCTGGTCGCCCCAACCGCATTGAACAAATTGTTCACGTTTACTGCCAAATTGAGTTTGGAGGTGAAATTGTATGACAACCCGCCATTGAAAGTGCTATAATCTGGCATTTTGAAAATATTTCGTTTATTGTACCAATATTTGCCCGTATATCTCCAATTGACAAAAAACAAGAAGTTTTTGATTCGGTAAGAAGTGGTCAAGTCGGTAATGACAGATGGGATTTCGTTCACTTTTTTGCCATCTAAATTCACCAAGAAATCATCTGAATTTGAATCTGGAAGAAGTGGGTTAATAGTTGAACCATCAGTAGAATTGATTCTTGGAGTTGTTCCATTCAAATCATATAAATCAAACTCAATAAACTCAGCATCTTGCAAAGTAGCAACCAAGCGGAAGTCTAAATTTTTCACAGGGCTAGCAGTCGCTTCTAATTCCAAACCAATTGTTCTGGACTTATTGAACGTGGGTGGAGTGAAAAATGTGGTATTACTTCCTGTAACAAAATTTTGGTAGGTGATGTCATCCAAAAGACTGTAGAAAGCAGTTGCAAAAATTGAATACTTCGACTTTTTGACTTTATAGCCTACTTCTGCCTGATAAATTTTTTCTACTGTTCCTTTACCAATTGGTGTGTTGTTCTCAAAATTACTGATGTACCACTCATGGTCTGGAGCTTTATTTCCTTTGGAGATTCTGGCAAACACAGCCTTTGAATCATCAATCAGGTAATTCGCTCCAACCGAAAAAGAAAGCGTGTTGTAAGTTTCATTGTAGGAAAAAATAGATTCGTTGTGCTTTCTGGAAATTACGTCATAAAGTGTAAGTGGGTTTCCATCTTGGTTCCCAGACTCCCAACCTCTTTTGAAGCCTTCTTGTACATAAATATCTGTGCGAATTCCAAAATCTAATGAGAGTTTCGGAGAGGCTTGCCAAACATCATTCACAAAAGCGGAATAAGTTTTCGAGTTTCCTTCAAAGCCAAGTAGCGTAATGAAGTTATAGCCTGCTACTCCACTACTATCTGAAACTTGCAAAGTAGTTCCTCCAGGGCCAGGGTGCGTAACTCGTAATGGTCTGAAATTTGGTTCAAATGCTCCCAAGAGAAGATCTCCATGCCAAGTAGATTTCAATGTGGAGCTAGAGAAAAAGCCACCAAATGAAATGGAATGGTTTCCTAACGTTCTCGATATAGTTGATTGATTCATGAAATCTGAAATTTCATTATTCATATCCAAAGTAAAAGTAGCAAACAAATTGTCTCCGATTTTATCGACCCCTTGTATTTGTGAGCGAAGTAATTCGTTCGTTTCTGCATCATAATAAGAAAATGCTGCGGGAACGAAACCTTGTGCCGCAGTATAGCCCAGACTTGCCATTGCAGTATCATAAGGCGCAACCACATTTGCCACATACTGCAAATAGCGTTGGTTTACTTTGGTATATTTCGCATTGTTTACGATTGTCCACTCGCCCAAATCTTGTGTAATTTCCAAACCGATGGATTTTGTGAGAATGTCAATTCCTTCATCAGAATTGAAATCCCTAGTAGCTCCATCCGCTTTTCCGTAAGAGAAATCGGGGATTTGAGTGTTGAGTGAAGGGAAAGTAGAACTGTAATTCGGGTCGAAAGTGCCGAGTTCGTTGGAGTAGGTTGTGAGGTTCTCTAAATCAGAGAAAGGAAGTGGGCGGTATTGGGTTACTCTATCATCCAAATATTTTCCGTATAATTTGATTTTGCCTGTGGAGTGTGTTTTTGTGAGGTTTCCTTTAATCTGCCCACCTACATTGGCATCAAATGGAATATCTCTCGCTCCTTCATCGAATCTGTAAAACCCGCCTACATAATAATTAAGTCCCGTATCGGAGATTGGCCCGCCCAAACCCAAATCGAATCGGCTATATAAATTATCTCTTCCATTGATTCCTGCTTTCATAATGGCAGTTCCGC